>JBPOIK010000200.1:0-11968 GCA_052034525.1 Planctomycetota bacterium | reverse complement strand
GCTCGGCCTGCTCGTACTGGCCCTGGGTGCAGTACAGCACGGCCAGGTTATTCAGGCTGGTTGCCACGTCGGGATGGTCCGGGCCGAGAGCCTTCTCCAAAATCGCCAGCGACTGCTTGTAGAGTGGCTCAGCCTGCTCGTACTGGCCCTGGGTATCGTACAGCGCGGCCAGGTTGTTCAGGCTGACCGCCAGGTTGGGATGATCCGGGCCAAGGGCCTTCTCCCAGATCGCCAGCGACCGCTTGTAGAGCGGCTCGACCTGCTCGTACTGGCCCCGACCGCCATACAGCAGAGCCAGGTTGTTCAGACTGGTTGCCAATCGCGGATCGCTCGGACCGGACTCCTCCGCTTCGGCCAGGGCAAATAGGTACTGCTTTTCCGCTTCCGCATATCGGCCGGCTCGATATGCCTCTTCCCCTGCCTCGTTGTGGATTTCCCACAACGTTCTTTCTGCCTGCGTGGCTCCACCCCAGAGTAGATTTGCATCGCCCGGGGAATCACTGGCGCGCCGTCGGGGGCGATTCATACGTATCCTCCCTTCGAGGGGAGATACAGTGTAACGTTTTGCAGATTCCACGGCAACGTGGGTTCGGCCCTGCGGGGCGCGCCGCCAGCGAATGCGGGAGGCGCACACTCGAGTGCCGGCCGGGCGGGCCGCTTTTCCCATGTGAGATCTGGAACAAGGGTGGAATCCCAGTGCCACTGCTGACAGGCTGTGGCACGCCACCGTCGGGGGGACTTTCGGGTGGGTGGCTACTCCCGGGCCAGCACGGCCGTGGCCCAGGAAGACGGGTCGGTGAACCAGTAGAGATCGTCGCCGACGGTCAGGTATTGCTGGCCGTGATCCGTGTCCTCCAGCATGTAGTAGAAGCCGATCCGCGGATGCTCGATGGGGTCCCATCCGGGCAGGGCGCGAGCGTGGATGTGGGCCTCCAGCGTATAGCCGGTGCGCGTGACATGCGCGGCCACCGCAAAATCCGACGGACTGGCCGGCGGGGCGTGCTCGCGCGCCTGGGTGAACCTGCCGGCACCGGCGGTCGGCCAGTCGCCGCGGGGTCCGGCTCCGGCAGGCAGGATGTAGACCTGTCGGCAGAACCGCGACGCGCGTCGGATGTTCCGGGCATCGCGCGTGTCAACGCACAGCCGCAGATTGTCGCCCTGCCAATACGCCAGCGGGTCGCATCGCAACGGCTGCCGCTTGCCTTCCACGCGACAGGCCACAAACAACCCGCTCTCGTGCCAGCCGGCCCAGATCGGCGCAAACGCCCGCGCGTTGTCCAGTTCGCCCAGATCGGGCAGCCGATACGTGTCCGTCCAGTCGGTCAGCCGGCCATCCAGCGCGGGCGGCGTCGCGAACCGCCGCAGCGGAAACTCCAGATCCAACAGAAAGCGGTTCGGCACAAGCTGAGTCATGGACGGCTACTCCCCAGTGGCAGACGGCGGGAACGAACGGTCGACCGCGGACCGGCTGGCCGGATCCTCCACTGGCCACGCAGTGTTACGCCCCGCGCCACGGCTCATTCTCCATTGGCCGGGCTCTGTTTTTCCGCCAGCTTCAGGCTCTCGCGCACCACGAGCCCCAGCGGTCCGGCATCGACCTCCGCGCCGCGTTTGAGCCAGAAGCTCACCCAATCCATCCCACGGTGGTTTCGGATCTCCGGCCGCCGGCCGATCTGCTCGATCTGCGTGGGCGTGACCGCCCCGGACGGCGTCTGGAACTCCACCTTGAGGCCCTCGGCCTGGTTCGTCACGATCTTTCCCAGTCGACAGGCCGCGCGCGAATGCCGCAGCACGACGGCCGTCTTCTGCGACCAGTCCGCCTGGAGGTCCGGCGCCAGCTTCTTGAGCCGACCCAGCAGCTCCATCAACGCGGTCGGGGACCACGAAACGCGATCGGTCGTCCGAATCGACTGCTGCGACAAATGCCAGGCCCGGCCGTCCGCCTTCCAGGGCTCGGCCGCGGCCGGATCCGATCGGACTCGCTCGATCATACGGAGGTACGCCGCCGCCGCTCGTGTGAGCACCTGCGTCATCGCGGTCTTCTTCACATCCTTCATGTCGTGCAGGTGCAGCCGCACGTCTTCGTATTCCTGGCCGTTGGAGACGACATCCACCCGTTGCCATTGCCCGTACGCGGGCACGTCCTGCCGCTCGTCCAGCGTTCGGATACCCAGCGTCTTTCGCAGCGACTCCCGGTCAAACGAACCCGGCGGCACCCGCAGCGTGACATCCAGCAGCCAGCGGCTTTGGGTTCGCGCGTGGAAGAACCACGGACCGCGGCTGCCCGGAGCACGGATCTCCACCCGGGCCCGATCGCTCCAATCCGTCGGGGCGAAGCCGTCGATCCCCTCCAGAACCTCCACCAGCCACTCCAGCACCTCGGGTTTCCACTCGATCGCCTTGCCCGTGTGCGAGCGCCGGCCGCGCAGATGCCACGACCGGCCGTCCTGTTCCCATGGCAACCGGGCATCCGTCTGCGAATCGAGGACCGTCACCGGTTCGGCCAGCTCGGCCTCGGCCGCGGCCTGCCGGCGCGGATCGAACACCTCTCGCGCGGCGCAGGGGCCGGCCTTCAGGATCGGCCGCAGCGCCTGCCCGGTGTGCGATGCCGAGCACTGCGTCAGTCTCTCCGGCGTCCCGGCCGCCACGATGAACCCGCCCGCGTCACCGGCCTCCGGACCAAGGTCGATGACCCAGTCGGCCGTCTTGATCACGTCCAGATTGTGCTCGATGCACACCACCGTGTTGCCCAAGTCCACCAGCCGATGGATCACGCGCAGCAGCTTGCGAATATCGTCGAAATGGAGCCCGGTGGTCGGCTCATCCAGAATGTAGAGCGTCTTTCCGGTCTGCGGGCGGCCCAGCTCGGCGGCCAGCTTCACGCGCTGGGCCTCGCCGCCCGAGAGGGTCGGCGCGGGCTGCCCGAGCGGAACGTACCCCAGTCCCACGTCATCGAGCATCTGGAGCATGCGCCGCAGCTTCGGCACGCGTGCGAAGTGTTCCAGGGCCTCGGTCGTCCGCATGTCCAGCACGTCGGCGATGGATTTGCCCTTGTAGCGGACTTTCAGCGTCTCGGCGGTGAATCGCCGACCCTGGCAGTTCTCGCAGGTCACCCAGACATCCGGCAGGAAGTGCATTTCCACGCGAACCTGGCCCATGCCTTCGCACGTTTCGCACCGCCCGCCCGGCCGGTTGAAGCTGAACCGGTTGGCCGTATAGCCGCGGACCTTCGCGTCCGGCAGGCGGGCGTACAGCTCGCGGACCAGGTCGAACACGCCGGTGTACGTAGCGGGGTTGCTGGACGGACTGTTTCCGATCGGCGACTGATCGACATTGATGACCTTGTCCACGTGCTCGAACCCGGCGATGCGATCGTGTCCACCGGGAACCACGCGTGCCCGGTGAATCCGCATGGCCAGCGCCTTGTAGAGAATCTCCGTCACCAGCGAGCTCTTGCCGCTGCCGGACACGCCGGTAACGGCGACGAACCGGCCGAGTGGAAACGCTACATCGAGCTCTTTGAGGTTGTTCTGCCGGGCGCCCAGGACCCACAGCCAGCGATCCGGCGTCATCTCCGCGGGTTCCTGGCGGTCGGCCTCCGCCTCGTATCCGCGCGGCTCCTTCACCGGCCGGCGATTGGTCGGCACGGGGATGGCCTCCCGCCCGGCCAGGAAGCTTCCCGTGAGCGAGGCCTTGCGAGTGCGAATCTGTCCGGGCGTGCCGGTGGCCACAATCCGGCCGCCGTCCGCGCCGGCCCCGGGGCCGAAGTCGAGCACATGGTCCCCATGATCGATGACATCGCGATCGTGCTCGACGATCAACAGCGTGTTGCCCAGATCCCGCAGGTGTTTCAGGGCCGCGATGAGTCGGCCGGTGTCGCGCGGGTGCAGCCCGATGGTCGGCTCGTCCAGCACGTACAGCACGCCGGTCAGCCCGCTGCCGATCTGAGACGCAAGCTGAATCCGCTGCGCTTCGCCCCCGGAAAGCGTCGCGGCGCCGCGATGCAGCGTGACATAGTCCAGCCCCACCTCCACCAGAAACCGCAGCCGCGACGTAATCTCGTGGACCAGCTCCCCGGCGATCTTGCGACGCCGCCGGTCCAGCCGAAGACCCTCAAAAAACTCCAGCGCTTCGCCCAGCGACAGCGTGCACACCTCGTGTAACGTTCGGTCTTCCAGCCGCACGGCCGCCGCGTCGGCCCGCAATCGCCCGCCCTGGCAGGTTTGACAGGGCACTTCGGTGACCAGCTCTTCCAGGCGCTTGCGATACTGCCAGCTCACTCGCGTGGCCCGGTCTATCGCCGGGAAGAAGCCCCGCCAGCGGAATCGCATCTCCCCCCGCCCGAGCGCAATCCAGTCGTCGCCCGTGCCGTGCAGCAGCGCGGCCTGCTGCCGCTGCGAGAGCCGATTCCACGGCCGGTGCGCCTCGAAGCCCAGATGATCCGCCAGCGCGGCCACCATCCGACCCAGCAAACCGTCCGCGTCCACCTTCGGCCAGCCGGCGATCGCGCCGTCCAGCAGCGACCGCGTGGGACGCACCACGACGGCGGTCGCGCTCGCTCCGAGCTGCGTGCCCAGGCCCTCGCACGACGGGCACCAACCCAGGCGGCTGTTGAACGAGAAATGGTGCGGGGTCAGCTCTTCATAGCTTCGTCCGCAGCGCTCGCACGAATACAACTGGGAAAAACGCAGATCGCGTCCCGCGCCGCGCTTCCGCGAGCGCCCGCCGGCGGTTTCGTCGTCCAGCACCTGCACCAGCAGCACGCCGTTGCCCACGCAAAGCGCCTGCTCGATGCTGTCGGCGATCCGCGACCGGGAGGTCGCCCGGATCAGCACGCGATCAACCACAACCTCGATCCGATGACGCTGCCGACGGTCGAGCTCGATGACCTCATCCAGCGACCGGATATCTCCGTCCACCCGCACCCGCAGGAAGCCGCTGCCCCGCACGCGGTCCAGCAGGTGGCCGTAGCTCTCCGTGCCCGTCCGCTCCACCGGCGCCAGCAGAACGGCCTTCGTCCCGGTGGGCAGGGCCATGACCCGATCGATAATTTCGTCGGGCGTCTGGGTGCCGATGGGCACCTGGCATCGCGGACAATACGGCCGGCCCACCCGCGCCCACAGCACGCGCATATAATCGTAAATCTCCGTCACTGTGCCGACGGTTGAACGCGGCGACCGGACCGTGTTCTTCTGCTCGATGCTGATGGCCGGTGACAGGCCCGTCACCTGGTCCACCTTCGGCTTCTGCAACTGTCCGACAAACTGGCGGGCGTACGCGCTGAGGGATTCCACGTATCGCCGCTGCCCCTCGGTGTAGATCGTGTCCAGGGCCAGGCTGCTCTTGCCGCTGCCCGACGGACCGCAGAACACCGTGGTCTTTTCACGCGGCAGCGAAACCGTCACGTTCTGGAGGTTGTGCTGGCGAGCCCCGGTGACCGTGAGCTGCCCGGCCGATCCGGATGCCGTCCTCTTCCGACGTCGGGCGACCGGCGCCCGGACTGCCGGCGGCAGCTTCTCCAGCCCCAGTACCGGCCGAAGCGCCTGCCCGGTGTAGCTGCCCGCCACCGCCGCCACCTGCTCGGGCGTACCCTCCGCGACAATCCATCCGCCCTCCTGGCCCCCCTCCGGACCCAGGTCAATGATCCAGTCCGCCGTCTTGATGACGTCCAGATTGTGCTCGATGACAACCACCGTGTTGCCCGCGTCCACGAAACCATGCAGGACGGCCAGCAATCGGCGGATGTCATCGAAGTGCAGCCCGGTCGTCGGCTCATCCAGCAGATAGAGCGTGCGGCCGGTGGCCTTCTTGACCAGCTCGCGAGCGAGTTTGATCCGCTGCGCCTCGCCGCCGGACAGCGTGGTGGATGATTGCCCGAGTTTGACGTAATCCAGCCCGACGTCGTGCAAGGTCTGAAGCATCGCGGCAATGGTCGGATTGTTCGCAAAGTGCTTCAGGGCCTCCTGCACGTCCATCTCCAGCACGTCCGCAATGCTCTTGCCCTTGAAGTGAATCTGGAGAGTTTCGCGTGAAAACCGGCGACCCTGGCAGACTGGACAAGTCACCCACACGTCCGCCAGGAAGTCCATCTCCACCCGATTTGCCCCGTTTCCCTCGCAGGCCTCGCATCGCCCGCCGCCGGCGGCCCCGGTGGGAACGTTGAAGCTGAACCGACCGGGACGATAGCCACGGACCTTCGCGTCCGGCAGTTGGGCGTAGAGGCTGCGGATCTGGTCAAAGACTTTGATGTACGTGGCGGGGTTGGAGCGGGGCGTTCGCCCGATGGGGGACTGGTTGATGTCGATGACCTTGTCCAGATGCCTGGTGCCTGTGATTTTCTTATGACGACCCGGCTGGGTCTTTTCGGCGCCATTCAGGTCACGGGCGAGCTGTTCGCGCAGAATGTCGTTGACCAGGGAGCTTTTGCCGCTGCCGCTGACCCCGGTAATACAGACGAACCGACCTAGGGGAAAACGAACGTCGATGTTCTTGAGGTTGTTGTGGGCCGCCCCGACCACGGTCAGCCAGCGAACCGCCCCGTTCCCCCCGGCCTGTTCACCCTCCTGCATTTGCCCGACCCTGCCAGCCACGATTCCAACACCCCTGTTCTGCCGGAAGACCGCGAATTCTAGCTCGTTTTCCGACGCTCGCCAACGCGCTCGAACGAATGCTCCGCGACCCTGCGTCCGTTGCCAGGACGGGCATCCCGGACACCTTCTGCCCAGTGAATCGCGGGTTTGCCCCGGCGTTGGGGTGTAGCTATAGTGACCCGCTCCCTGGCGATGGTCGCCTGCGGGACAGTGCTTCGTCAACGTATCGAGGACTCATGTTCGAGTTCCAGTGGCAAGTGCCGGGGCCGACACCGATGCGCGTGACCCTGCGCATACACAGTCGCTCCGGCTGGCTCGGGCGCAAAACCCTGACCTGCAATGAGCAAACGGTCTTCCGGCGCGGCCTGTTCGCCGGGGTGGAACACCGGTTCACTCCGCCCGGCGGAGCGCCCCCGCTGCACCTGCGGATGGTCCAGATTCCGGGTTCGGCCGACTGGCGACCGGCGCTGCTGGCCCAGGGGGCCGAATTGCCCGAGATCACCGGCACCGCCCCGCCGCGCATCGTACCGCCGCCAAAGTCTCTGGCAGTACCCGTCGGTATAACGTTTCTGGCGATGTCCATCGCGATCGTCATGCTCCCGCAGTTGGCGACGATCCTGAACGCCATATGGCAGCGCAGCGACATCTGCAAAACGTCATTGGTCGTGGTCGAGCCATCCGATGAGCCTGCGCCCTCGACCGCCACCACCCAGCCTTACCCCGCCGACACAAATGATCGTCTGTGGATCACGACGCCGACGCTTCCGCCCGCCACGCTCGGGGAGCCATATGAGTTCACCCTCGTGGCCCGTGGCGGCCAGCCGCCATACGCCTGGAGGGCCCTGGGCGACCACGGGTTGCCGGCCGGCCTGACGTTGGACAGCGAGACGGGGCGGATTCACGGTGTGCCGGAGAAGGTCGAGAACGTTGCCGTGAAGCTCCGGGTGATCGACGACAGCTACGCGGCCTCGCGGGACATCGGCCGGTGGTTGATTCCCTTTATGGTGAGCACGGTGTGCCTGCTGGGCTTCCTGGCCATGCGCCGGTGGAGCGTCTATCTGTACGGGATTCTGATCCTTGCGCAGATCGCCGGTGCGGCCCTGCCCGGCGGGCCGATCTCCGTGACCGCCGTGTGTGTGCAGGGCTTGCTGTGGCTGCTGGGGGCCGCGCATCTGGCCCGAATGCGGTAGCGACGAAACACCGTCGGCCTGGCCCCGGTCCCCCTCGCCGGCGCTGTTGAAGGATGACGGCAGGATCATGAGCGTGCAGAAACAAAACGCCGCGGACAGCCTCGCGATGCCGGTGCATCCACCGGGTTTTCGCATTCGGCGCGGGATCAACTGGTTCATGCTGGGCCTCTCGTACGGCTCATACTACATGTGCCGCTACAACCTGCCGATCGCGGCAACACGCATTATGGACCAGTTCGGGCTCAGCCATGCGCAGTACGGGCTGATCAACACCGCCCGCCACTGGAGCTACGCCGTGGGGCAGCTCATCAACGGCCTGCTGACCGACCGGATCGGCGGAAAACAGGCCATGGCGATCGGCGCCGTGCTGACCATCATCCTGAATCTCAGCTTCGGCATGGCATCCATGGCCGGGGCCGGCAGCGTGCTGCTGCTGTTCGTCATCATCCGCGGCACGGACGGCTACGCGCAGGCGTTCGGCGCTCCGGGAATGACCAAGGTCAAGACCGCCTGGTTTCCGCGGGCCGAGCGCGGCCGCTTCGCCGGAGTGTTCGGGCTGATGATTCAGTTCGGGCTCATTGCCGTCAACGCGATGGGCCCGCTGATTCTCGCCGGCGTGTCGATCCCGCTGCTGGTGGTCGTCTTGAAGCTGCCGGCCCTGCACTGGCGGTGGCTGTTCTGGATACCCCCCGCGATCGTGGCGGTCGTCACGGTGATCATGTACGCGGTGGTGCGCAACTACCCCGAGGACGCGGGCTACAGCATTCCGCTGGGTGACGAGGACGACGACCCCGACGACGACCCGCACGCCAGTCTGCCCATGTCGGTCGTCTTCTGGACCATCGCACGCAAGAAGATGGTCTGGCTCGTGGCCTGCGCCTACTTCTGCACCGGCATCGTCCGCAGCGCCCAGTTTGAATGGTGGCAGGTCTACTTCTCCCGGCAATGGGGGCTGGATGTGGCGGATTCCGCCCTCGTGATCATCACCAGCGCGCTGCTGCCCATCTCCGCGGTCATCGGCTCGCTGGCCTCCGGTTTTCTCTCCGACATGCTGTTCAAAAGCCAGCGCGCGCCCGTGGCCGCACTGCTGTACGCGATCGAGTCCGCCACGATCCTCGCCGCCGCGCTGATGCTCTCGAGCCCGGGTCTGGCCAGCGCCGGACTCGCCGCCGGAATGACCATCCTGATTTCGTTCACCTGCAATTCCACCCACTCCATCCTGGGAACCGCCGCGGCCATGGACCTGGGTGGACGCAAAATGGTGGGGTTCGCGCTGGGCGTCATCGACTCGTTTCAGTATTTCGGCGCCGGCTTCGGCGGCCTAGCGCTGGGGAAACTGATCGATTACGCGGTCCACCATACCAAAATGGGCTGGACCGCCTGGTTCTACTTCATGCTCCCGTTCAGCCTGCTGGGCACCGCGCTGATGACCTGGGTCTGGATGCGGACCCGTGGTCGAGACGTTCGAGGCGCGTGAGTCTGAATCGATCCGACTGCAAAAGCGACACTGTAATAACCATGCACCCGCATGAACCAACGGAATGAGACCGCCGTAGTACCCCTCCAACAGTAAGGTGAAGAATCCGTCCGCCAGGGCTACAATGCCGCAACGAGACGGGGCGAGGCGGGCGAGCCGCGCCTGTCGTGGCCGAGGAACGAAGCAGATGCCTTTCCAACCACCGCTGCCGGCTGAATACCACAGTCTGTCGCTCGATGAGATCACCCGTCGGGTGCGTCGACACAAGGACCGGTTCGGTCAGCGGTTGGTCATCCTCGGGCACCACTACCAGCAGGACGACGTGATCCAGTTCGCCGATTTCACCGGCGACAGCCTCAAGCTTTCCCAGATCGCCGCCGAGCAGCAGGGCGTGGAATACGTGGCGTTCTGCGGCGTACACTTCATGGCCGAATCCGCGGACATCCTGACCGACGAGTCCGTCACCGTCATCCTGCCGGACCTTTCGGCCGGGTGCAGCATGGCCGACATGGCCGACATTGACCAGGTGGAGGACGCCTGGGACGCACTTTCCGCCGCCACGACGGAAACCATCATCCCGATTACCTACGTGAACTCCTCCGCCTCTGTGAAGGCCTTCTGCGGCGGCCACCTCGGCGCCTGCTGTACCAGCAGCAATGCCCGCATGGTTCTGGAATGGGCATTCCAGCAGGGCCGGAAAGTCCTGTTCCTGCCCGATCAGCATCTCGGCCGCAACACGGCCTATGCCCTGGGAATCCCGCTGGAGGACATGCTGCTCTACGACCCTCACAAGGCAAACGGCGGCCTCACGGGGGAACAGGTGCGGGCGGCCCGGGTGATCCTCTGGAAGGGCCATTGCAGCGTGCATCAGCTTTTCAATGCCGCTCAGTGCGATGCCGCGAGAGCGGCCGATCCCGACGTGCGGATTATCGTCCACCCGGAATGCGACTGGTCCGTGGTGCAAAAGGCGGACCTGGCCGGCAGCACCGCATACATCATCCGGGTGGTGGATGAAGCTCCCGCCGGATCCAAATGGGCGATCGGCACGGAAGTGAATCTGGTCGAGCGGCTGGCGAAGCGGCATCCCGACAAGCAGATTCGGTCCCTGTCCCCCGTTCAATGCCTCTGCACGACGATGTACCGGATCAGCCCCAAGCACCTGCTCTGGGCTCTGGACAACCTGGCCGACGGCCGCGTGGTCAACGAAATCCGCGTTGATGCGAAGACCAGGCACCTGGCCGTCGTGGCATTGCAGCGGATGCTGGCCAACGTCTCCGCCCAGCCCGTCGCCGCCAAATAGGCCGCATCCGGGCGGAGTCTCCCCGCACACCGCGGTATCCGCGGCGCTGCGCCGCCGCGACTCCGACAAGCGTTATCGCACTGGCGACTTCTGTTGCAGCGCTGCCCGTACCGACTCGATGACGTCCTGCTGAACGCCGACAGGTGTGCGGCGGTATGTCTTGAAAACCATGGAAAACGTCCCCTTGCCCTGCGTGCAGGAACGCAGGTCTGTCGCGTAGCCGAACATGTTCGCCAACGGAACCTCGGCATGAATGACGGTGCTGGCGCCCTTGACCTCCGTGCCCAGGATGGTCCCCCGGCGCGCGGACAGGTTGCCACCCACCGTTCCCTGACACTCCGCCGGAACCTCGATCTCGACCTCCATGATCGGCTCGAGCAACACCGGCCGGGCCCGCAGGAACGCCTCTTTGAACGCATCGCGGGCACAAATCTGGAACGCCAGATCGGACGAATCCACCACGTGCGACGACCCGTCCTCCAGCACCATCTGAACCCGCACCACTTCGAAGCCGGCCAGCGGCCCCTTCGCCCGCGCCATCTGGAAGCCCTTGTCCACCGACGGGATGAATTCCGTCGGGATCCGCCCGTTCGTCACCTTGTTCTCGAACAGGTAGTCCGGCCCGGCGTCGCTGGCCAGCGGAACCAGCCGGCCCTTCACATGCGCATATTGGCCGGCACCCCCGGTCTGCTTTCTGTGCCGGTAATCGAACGTCACCTCGGCGGTCGGGGCCTCGCGATACGCCACCTTCGGCGTGCCCACCGCCAGGTTCGCCTTGAACTCGCGCCGCGCCCGTTCCACGTACACGTCCAGGTGCAACTCGCCCATGCCGGAAATCAACGTTTCGTTCGTGTCCTCGTCATGCCGCACGTGGAACGTCGGGTCTTCCCGGGAGAACCGGCTGAACGCCTTCGACATGGCGTCGCGGTCCTTGGTGGTCACCGGTCGAACGGCCAGGGATATCACCGGCTCCGCCACGTGCATCCGCTCCAGCGACAGACGAATGCCGGGATCGCACAGGGTATCGCCCGAGACGCAGTCGACGCCCATGACGGCCACGATGTCACCGGCCCGGGCGATGTCCAGATCCTGCCGCTCGGCCGCGTGCATTCGCAGAATCCGGGCGACTCGCTGTCTTCGGCCCGTCCGGGAGTTCACGTATTGCCCGCTCCGGGTCAGCGACCCCTGGTAGATCCGCAGATATGTCACCTGGCCGAACGGCTCGTCGACCAGTTTGAACGCCATGGCCACGACCGGCCCGTCCGGGTCGGCGGTGACGGCGATCTCCGCTCCTCTGTTGCGCTGGTCGCTGGCGTAGGCCATCCGATCCAGAGGCGACGGCAGGTACGCCGCCACGCCATCCAGCAGCAACTGCACGCCGATGTTGCGATACGCGGAGCCCACGAACACC
>JBPOIK010000060.1:0-2669 GCA_052034525.1 Planctomycetota bacterium | reverse complement strand
TAACAAAAAATGTAGAGGCGATAGAAAAATAAACTAAACGGATACAAAAATTAAAAACGGGATGAGAGAAAACCGGAGCGCCTCGGATGAAACAGCGATTGGAAATTAAATTACGACACAGTCTCGTAAAGGATCGGAAAATCCAGGGCGTTATTGTCGGCATGAAGAGAGACAAACAGATCAAAGACCTCGTTGACCGCATCATGGGGCCGGGCGTCGGGGCGATCGATCTTGTTAATTACTACGATCGGCTTGAGTTTATTTTCAAGGGCCTTGGACAGGACAAACCGTGTCTGCGGCATAGGGCCTTCAAAAGCATCCACAACCAGAAGAACCCCGTCGGCCATTTTCAGCACCCGCTCCACCTCGCCGCAAAAATCTGCATGGCCCGGCGTATCAATGATGTTGATTTTATAATCGGTACCTTTCGGATCGGTATAAACAATCGCACAGTTTTTACTGAGGATGGTAATTCCCCTCTCCCGTTCCAGGGGGTTGGAGTCCATAATCAGACCATGCTCCCCGCCGGCCAGTTTATCCAGTTCGCTGTCGCGAAACATGCCGGACTGGTAAAGCAACTGATCGACCAGGGTGGTTTTCCCATGATCGACATGAGCGATTATCGCTACATTACGTATATATTCAACTGCAGACAAATTATTGACCTTTAGATGGGTTATGGATTCTAAGGGACAGAGTGAAAACCTGATAGAATAAAAAATGATGGACAAAAGTCAATAGAAAAAGGATCTCTGCTTCCCCGTCGAGGCTTTTAGAAATCTTTTCTTTACAAAAAGTGCATTCCCGATTTCAGCAAATACTCAAACGCCGGAGCCGTTGGTTTATCTCCTGTTTACTTGGTATACAGTTTATTGCAGACAGCATTCGGAGGAAGACAGACAAACGTAAATAGAACGTCCCTTCTGCCGGTATTCGAGTTTGCCCTCACGAGCCAGCCAACCAAGACCCTGAAAGGCGATTTGCGCACTTAACCTTGTCTTTTTTGGGATATCCGTAATATTCACGGGCCCTTTGGCGGCCGAAAGCATCTTCCAGATTTGTCCGGCCGCTGATCCGACTTTTTCCTGCATACGATCCCTCGCTTTACTATTAAAGTCAACGTAATTTATCGTATTTGAGCCGCCCATTGCAACTCAACTCATTACAAACCCACTATAACAAGATATCTTTGGTTGTCAATATAAAATCGCAGAATTTTATCATTGCTGCTGTATATAATTAGCCGTATTGAGCAATTTAATCACACATGATATCAATCTGATGACCTCGTTTTTTTGCTAACCAATTGTATCGCAGACCCAGTAAAACACTGAAGACGGCCCGAAGTTCAACAAATAGTTACCGTCTGAAATAAAGAGATGACCTGCCTTGGCATCTACAAAATCAATTTCCTGAGATTTGACAGTACTATAGCCATTATCTCCTTTATAAAGCTGAAAGTTCACGCAAGAACTCTTAAAAACCTTCAAAAGAGGTCCTGAAATCAATGAAATTATTTTTTATAAATTGTTTAGAAACAAGAAGATATGATCTATTAAAATAACAAATGCTGAAAAAATTATGTTTTCAAACGATTTTCACGTAGAAAGAATGAGAGATTCCTAAGTAATTATATAAGATGAAGTTTAGTTTACATTGGTTTGCGAAAGAAAAGTGAGTGAATCGCATTCTTAAGCAAGGGAGACAGGTTATGAGGCGTAAAGGGTTTACATTGATCGAGTTGCTGGTAGTTATTGCGATTATCGCTTTGCTTCTGGCAGTTATTGTACCCTCTTTGCGAAGGGCCAAGGAAGCCGCTTGGAATGTCATCTGCCGCAATAATCTGAAGCACTACGGATTGGCCGGCCAGATGTACACTCAGGATAATGCAGCAATGTTTCCCAATGCCTGGGGTTCTATTTTTCGATCAATTGAGCCGGACCGGCTCTGTCAATGGCACGATCGATCTCGAAATCCCATCTTGCGGCCGGAATTGGCAGGCAGTCTGTGGGATTATCTTGGAAAGCAGGATAAAAGCCATCTGTGTCCGGTTTTTGATCGTTTTGCCCGTCAAATCCATGTATGTCCCAGCGGCACGAATATCCCCGTCGAGCCTCTTTTTGGCTACAGCATGAATGCCCTTTTAGGCGGATTTGAATTGAGCGGTTCTGGGGCTGCCCAGTATAGGCATGTTCTTCGAGTTAAAACCAGCGATATTCGCTCTCCTTCGTCGATTTTCTTTTTTGGGGAGGAAAACCCTTGGATCGAAAGTACTCGATATGTGGCCACGCTCAATGATAATGCCCTCTGTGGTACGCCAAACCACCCTTCAGATGAGCGGGCATGGATTGAAAATCCATCCCATATGGTTCCTTACGGCTACTTGAGATATCAAGATTGTTTAGCGACATTTCATAAAACCACCCTCGAAAAGAAAAATGAAGGCCAAAGCAATGTTGTATTTGTGGATGGCCATGTGGATATGGAAAACTGGACAGATACGTATCGGCTTTCTCGCTGGGCAAAACAAAGGCCGAAACTGTATTATTGATCTTTGAAAAGTTAAACGAAACAGGACTGAATGTCCGATAACAAGGACATGAGACCTTCAGGAACCCCTCAGCAACTGGAGCAAAGACGGCGTAAAGCCATTGCTTTGCTGGAACAAG
>JBPOIK010000050.1:0-53527 GCA_052034525.1 Planctomycetota bacterium | reverse complement strand
GGCGGCATGGAACGGGTCGGGTTGTGCGCGGGATACGAGCTGGATGGGCGCTCGATCGAGGGTCCGCCCGCCCTCGCGGACGAGTATGCCCGGGTCCGCCCGGTATTCGAGTTTCTGCCGGGCTGGTCGGGCGACCTGTCGGCAGCGACACGCTATGAAGACCTGCCCGCCGAAGCGAAAGGATACGTGGAGCGAATCGAAACCCTGGTGGGGGTTCCGGTGACGTTGATCAGCGTGGGTCCGGAGCGTACGCAGACGATCCGGCGGGAGCGGACGGGCGGCTGAGGCGCGCCCGGGCGCGCTGTGCGTGTGTCTCTTCTGGTGGCATCCATGTCGGCTTCTTCCAACACGCCGTACGATCCCCGCGAGGTGCTGGGCCTGGAACGCGCGCAGTTGCCGCGGCACATCGCGGTGATCATGGACGGCAACGGGCGCTGGGCCCGTCAGCGGCATATGCCGCGCGTTTTCGGGCACGAACGGGGCGTGCAGGCGGTGCGGAGCATCACCACCGCCTGCGCCCGTCTGCGTCTGGAAGCGCTGACGTTGTACAGCTTCAGCGCGGAGAACTGGAAGCGGCCGAAGGAAGAAGTGGACTTCCTGATGCAGATGTGCCGGCAGTATCTGGTCGCGGAACGCGATGAGATCATGGAGAACGACATCCGGCTCATTCATATCGGGCGCCGCGAGGGCCTGCCGGATTCCGTTCTGACGGAGCTGGATGCCACGGTCGCTTTGTCCCGGCAGAACCGCGGCCTGAAGGTCGGGCTGGCCCTGAACTACGGATCGCGCAGCGAGATGGTGGACGCGATCCGGAGCATCGTGCGCAGGGTGCGGGCCGGGGAACTCCGGGAGGACGACATCTCCGAGCAGACTGTGTCGCAGTCGCTGTATACGGCCGAGCTGCCGGACCCGGACCTGTTGATCCGTACGGCTTCGGAGTACCGGATCAGCAACTTCCTGCTCTGGCAGATCAGCTATGCGGAGCTGTACGTCACGGACGTGCTCTGGCCGGATTTTGACACGGACACGCTCTTCGCGGCGATCCGGGCCTACGCGCGGCGGGAGCGGCGATTCGGGGGGTTAGGCCGGTAGCCTCGGCCGACCATGCGTAAGAGCCCCGGGCGGCTTGCGCCCTCACGACGCACGGCTCACAACTGCCGATCCAGCCGGCGATAGTGGATGGCCTCGGCCAGATGGTCGGCGGCGATGTCCCCGGCGCCGGACAGGTCGGCAATGGTGCGGGCCACCCGAAGCACCTTGTCATGGGCGCGGGCGGACAGGCCCAGCTCGCTCATCGCCTGACGGAGAAGCAACTCGCCGGCGCCGTCCAGCTTGCAGAACTTGCGAAGCTGGCGCGGGCCCATCCGACCATTGAGCATGGTGGAGCCCTGGCCGTAACGATCGTGCTGAACACGGCGGGCGCTGACCACCTGCTCGCGCAGGGCGGCGGACGGAGTGCCGTCGCGGTCGGATCGCAGTTCGGAGAACGGGACGGCCGGCACCTCCACGTGAATGTCGATGCGGTCGATCAGCGGGCCGCTGATGCGGGCCAGATATTTGTCGATCTGCGGCGCGGTGCATTTGCAGGGCCTGCGCGGATCGGTGAAGTAGCCGCAGGGGCACGGGTTCATCGCGGCCACCAGCATGAACGACGCCGGAAAGCTGACCGTGGTGTGCGCCCGGGCGATGGTGACGGTGGCGTCTTCCATCGGCTGGCGCAGCG
This sequence comes from Planctomycetota bacterium, assembly GCA_052034525.1. GTDB lineage: Bacteria > Planctomycetota > Phycisphaerae > UBA1845 > UBA1845 > JAFGJQ01. The sequence goes on along the minus strand of JBPOIK010000050.1, from coordinate 51,804 downwards.
CCTCCAGCGCATTCCGCGTGAACTCCGGGAACTCGTCCAGGAACAGCACGCCGTGATGGGCCAGCGACACCTCGCCGGCCTGCGGCACCGACCCGCCGCCGACCAGGGCCGGCGTGCTGGCGGAATGGTGCGGGGTGCGCACCGGCCGGGTGGCCAGCAGCGATGTGCCGGCCTTCAATTCACCCGCCACCGAGTGGATGCGGGTCGTCTCCAGCGATTCGTTGAGCGTCAGCGGCGGCAGAATGGTGGGCAGCCGCTTGGCGAGCATGGTCTTGCCCGATCCGGGCGGTCCGATCAGCAGCAGGTTGTGGGCGCCGGCGGCGGCGATGGTCAGCGCGCGCTTGACGTGTTCCTGGCCGCGCACGTCAGAGAAATCGCAGTCATACCGGCTGGAGGCCGCAAAAACGGCTTCCAGATCAATACACACGGGATCCAGCGGGAGCTGCCCGCTGAGAAAGCCGACGGCCTCGGCCAGACAGGAGACGGGAATCACTTCGACGCCGTCCACCACGCCGGCTTCCGGACTGTTGTCGGCGGGCAGGAGGATGCCGCGATACCCCTGCCGACGCGCAAGCATGGCGGCCGAAAGAGCGCCTTTGATGGGCCGTACGCGACCGTCCAGGGCCAGTTCGCCTGCGATCAGGTAGTCGCCGGTGAGGTCCGACTCCGCCTCCCCGTTGGCCAGCAGAATTCCGACGGCCATGGGCAGATCGTAGATCGGGCCTTCCTTGCGCAGGTCGGCGGGGGCGAGGTTGATGACGGTCTTGTAGCGGGGGAACTGGTAGCCGGAGTTGGCCAGCGCGCTGCGGACCCGCTCGATGCTTTCTTTCACGGCGGTATCCGGCAGACCGACGACGGCCGTCCCCGCGAAGCCGCGGTGGGCGACGTCCACCTCCACCTCGACTGGCAAACCTTCAATGCCGTAGAACGCGGCGCTGTGTAGACGGGAGATCATGGCGAAATTGTAGCAATCCCGGCACAGTACGCCAGTGGGCTGGGTTGCGGGGGGGCCGATCGCCGAATCCGTCTCCGATCAATGGGCTTTCGGGTGAGGCGTACGATCGTGGGCGAGGAATCGGTCACGGCGGCTGACGGTCGTGCGCTCCCGGGGCGGTCATTGGCGGAATGCTTACGTCGACCTGACGCGGAAGCGCGCACCCCATGCCCGGTGGCCATCTCGTCAGCCTCGACGGAGCCTCCACAGGCCTGTCGTGAGCAGCAGGAACACGGCGGGGGGCATCCCAGCCGTGCCAGGCGGTCCGTGGTGTGTTGACCCATGACCTGCCCTGGATATCGGACTTCGGCTGAGCCTTCGGAGAACCGTGGCGAACGGCGCGGCGGCGGGATACGGATGTTGGGCGGAAGCATTCTCGGACGGCAACGGGCGGGCGCGCCCGGCGTACGCAATCTTGGGTATTCTCTCCGTTTGGCGGCAGACCGCTGCTCCTGCGACGCCGGCGTATCGTACGCTTGGATACGGCGGGTTCCGGGGAGGCCAGTCTCGGCCTGCTCATGGGGCCGCAAGGCCCGGGCGGCCGCAAGGGCGGCAGTCGGTCCGCGTGGGCCGTGCCGCGCGAATGGGGCATTGGGGGCATGGAGCAGCCGACCATACTCTTAGCGAATCCGCGCGATTGCGAGCGAAAACTCCTGGCACACCTGCTGGAGCACGAGGGATTCCGCGTCCACGAAGCGGCCAACGGCGTGGACACCGTCCGCGATGCGCAGACGAAGCGAGTGGACGTCGTGCTGCTGGAAGTGGGGCTCTGGCAGACCGGGGAGATGAACGCCCTGACGTCGCTGAAGCTACACCCGCGCACACGCTGCATTCCCGTCGTTCTGTATGGAGAACCACGGCACCCGGAGGACGTGGTGAACGGACGAAAGGCAGGCGCGACGGAATGGATCGTCCGGGACGGTTCCGTTGTCGAGAAGCTCCTGAACGCTCTGCGGACGATTCTGGAGCACCCCGCCCCTGAACGCCCGCCGGCAGAGGCGAATGATCGTCCGGCGGAACCGCGGACGACCCCGGAAACAAGCCATCTCACGGCGGCGAGAGTCGCGGAAGCCGTTGACGGCGTGGAGCAACTCCGGGCGTACGAATTCACCGTCATGGACGCGATCACCACCACTCACACCCGGGAACGGGCCGAGGACCACATTCTGGAAATCGCGATGCGGGATCCGATGCTGCTGCTGGCCCTGTTCGGAGAGGCCCGGAATCGGGCGGCTTGCGGAAAGCAGATCGTCACGACCGATCCGGGTCAGGCGGCTCGACAAGTCGGGCCCAAGGGATTTTATGTGATCGCCGAATCCGTTGTGCCGGTGAAAGAAGGCTGCGACCAGGGCTGGCATCCGGGCCCGTTCTGGGTGCACAGCGTGGGGACGGCGCGCATTGCGGAATTGCTGGCCCGGCGACTGGAATTGGGCAACCCGACGGAGGCCGCCGCCGCGGGCCTGCTGCACGCCGTGGGGTACTACGTGTTGGCACAGCACTTCCGTCCGCTGTACACCCGTCTGGCGAAAGCCGCGTCCACCGGTGCGCGCCCCGGAAACGCCGGAGAACGATGCCTGATCGGAACCCACGGCGGCCAGATCGCCTGCTGGGTGCTTCAGAAGTTCGGCCTGCCGGAACTGTATGGGGATGTGGTGATCTCGCTTCACGAACCGGCCATGGATCGTCAGGCGCTTACCGTCAATGCTCGAATTCTCTCACTCGTCGTGCGAGCGGCGCAGCAACTCGCTCACGCGCTGTTCCCCGGCGACACGCCGCTGGGCGTGCTCGACCCGATGTCGCACGAGTTCGCGGCGGCGCTGCGACACGCCGATTCTTCCGCGAACGAGCTGATCACGGAAGCCCGCCGGATCATCGCAGAGCTGACGACGGAGATGGTCCACCTGTTTCCCCTGGCCACGCAGTGTTGCAGTCTGTATCGCCGCAAACCATTGGACCGGCTGGTGTATTTTTGCCCGACCCACGAGGATTGCGACCTGGTCCGGATCTATTTTGAATCGCGATCGTCGCACGTTGAGCTCTTGACCCGCCCCAACGGCATGATCCGGTCGCCCAGCACGACCCCCATGGTCTTGAACCTCACACCGATGGAATCTCTCCAGGACCAGGTGAAAACCCTCTCGTCGTTCATGACCGCCGGCCTGCTGCGGGGACGGAGGGGCGTGATTCTGCTGCCGGCAGGGGCGGACCCCCTCCACGAGCAGTTCGCGTCCGAGGAATGGCGCCTGGTGCCCCTGCCGACCCACCCCGCTGCGTGGTTTCCCGGGCTGGTCGGCCTTCCAAAGGCGGCGTTTGCTGCCCAGTTATCGGCCGTTCCCGCGGCCTGAACGCACTTTCTGAACCTTCTGGAATTCTCCCCCGCGGCCGGGAACCGTTCCGGCGGATCCATCGACTAATGGACCGTCCGGCTGTGCGGCCGGGCCGCGAATCGGGCCCCCGGATCCCGGAACGGGCCTCTGCATACGGAGACAGGTCGATGAGCAAATCAATCGGATGGAGCGTAACCGCGGGCGTTCTGACGGGGCTGGTGCTGGTCCCGGCCGCGTCCGCGGGAGTCAAGCTGATCACGCTGCCCCCTCGGGAACGCGTGGAAATCCAACTGGACAACCCGCACGTCACCCTGGTGGAGGAGGAGCGGATCGTGCCGCTGACCCAGGGGACAAACGACGTGGTGTTCGCCTGGGCCAACACGTGCATCGATCGGGAGAGCATCCAGCTTCGCTGCCTGTCGGACCCGGATGTCGTGAAGGTGCTGTCCGTCTCGTATCCGCCGGGCGAGAACGCCCTGACCTGGCAGGTGGCGTCGCCGAAAGCGGGCTCGGCCCGCGTCCGGATCAGCTACCTGATCAATCATCTGGACAAGTCGTACGCCTACCAGGCGACGGCCTCGCCCGACGAGACGCAGCTTACCTTGTGGCAATACGTCCAGCTCCACAACCAGTCGAACGAGGAGTTCGGTACGGCCGGCATGTGGGCGGGGTTCGGCGAGCGTTTCGAGCGGCCGATCGGCATCAACGAGACGAAGAAGCTCCTGTCCGCGCGCTTCACGGACGTTCCGGTGCAGAAGGTGTACCTGGCGGACCTGGCGACGCACGGCTACCTGGACGAGGGGAAGCGGCAGCTTCGCGTGCCCATGAGCTATCGCCTGAAAAACGATGCGGCGCACGGGTTGGGCGCGTTTCCGCTGATGTTCGGCAAGGCCCGCATTTTCCAGGATGACGGCCGGGGAATGAGCGCGTTCTTGGGGGAAGACTGGGCCCGCTTCACGCCGCGCGATGACGAGGTGGACCTGTTTCTGGGCGTGGCCAAGGACATCGTGGTCAAACGGACCATCGATCGGCGCGAGCAGAAACGGGTGCTGGGCAACCTCTACGACTACGACGTGATCGTCAAGTACGAGATCGAGAACTTCAAGGATCAGCCGGCGGTTCTGGACCTGGCCGAGTCTTTGCCGGCCCTCCGGAGCGAGATCGGAATCAGGAGCGACCGGGATGTCGAATGGGAACTGGGTGACCAGGGCAGCCTGGCCCAAGAGCAGATGGACGCGGAGAAAACCACGGCGGATCGCGTTCTGTTTCACGTGGAGTTGCCGCCCCGGGGCTCCAATGACCAGGCGGCAAAGACCACCCACACGCTGCACGTGCGGATTCGGAATGAATGGTGAGAATCGCGTTGGCGGTCCCATGATTCGGGAGTGCGTAACCATGAAACGAGTGTTAACCAGCGTATGGATTGCGACCGGGTTCGTTTCCGCGGCGGCGGCATCGAGCAACATCGATCTGTCTACGATTCCGCCGCGCGACGGCGTGCAGCTCACGATCTATAACAGCGAAGACCTGACCCTGGTGCGCGAGACGCGCACGGTCACGTTCCAGAAAGGGATGAACCCTCTTCAGTTCTCCTGGGCGAACACGCTGATTGATCCGTCCAGTGTGGAATTGCGATTCAAGACGAATGCGGACCGGTTGGATGTCCTGGACACCACTTTTCCGCACGACAAGCCGCAGATGTTGTACTGGAACGTGCGGAGCGAGTTGGACGGGGACGCCCAGGTGGAGGTGACGTATTTCACCAGCGGCATCTCGTGGGCCGCGGATTACGTCTGCACGAGCGATCCGCAGGAGGAGCGCATGCGCTTCGAGGGGTTCGTGCGCGTCACGAATCAATCCGGCGAGGACTACGAGAACGCGCAGGTGCGGATGGTGGTCGGCACCATCAACCTGGTGGAGAAGGTGCGCGAGCTGGCCCAGCGGGGCCTGATCGGGGACGCGGACCGGGAGGCGTACGAACGCGGGCGCCGGCCGGTTTCCCAAATGGTGGACGCGGCGCGAAGGGGTCTGACGATGGAAGTGAAGGCGGGAATGGCCGCCGCGGAATATGCGTCCGAGCCGAAAGAGATCGTCAAGCAGGGGCTCTCCGAGTATTTCCTGTTCACGGTGGAGGGCACGGAAACGATCCGCAACACCTGGTCGAAGCGGATGCGGCTGTTCCAGGGGCTGGAGGTTCCGTTCCGCATTCAGTATCGCTTCCGTCCACAGGAGTACGGGCCGCAGATGGTGCGGATGTTCCTGCTTCGCAACGATCGCGAGTCCGACCTGGGGACCACGCCGCTGCCGGACGGCATCGTCCGACTGTACCGTGAGAACGGCCGCGACGGGCTGTCCATGCTGGTGCAGCAGGCCATCCGCTACGTGCCCATCGGGCAGGAGATCGAGTTGAACCTGGGCGCGGATCCGGAGGTGATCCACGAGTGGATAAGACTGGGAAGCTGGCGCGACAATTTCTGGTTCCACCGCCAGGGTGTGGACGTGTATTACAGCCCTCAGCAGGGCCATCAGATCGAGATCAACGACACGGTGGCCGGCTGGGATGACCACCAGTCTTGGGTGGAGCGCATCCGGAACTACCGCACCAAGCCTGTGGACGTGGAGATCCGTCGGCAGTTCGAGGGAGATGTCGTGTTCCGCAGCGGGCTTGCTCCGACGCTGTACGACTATCAGAGCCCGCAGTTCGCCGCGACCATCGAGCCGGGCCAGAAGCGCGACCTGGCCTACGACCTGGTATTCCGGCAGGGCCGCAACCAGAAGCAGAGGAAGGTGACGCTCGAGGCGCGGTGAGGCGGCCGCGAACCGCCGCGGCGCCGGCCGGCGCCCGACGGCGGCGCACGCCCGCGCTGGCCAACCGCGCGGATCGCGGATACCGTGTGCTTGCCGGAAGGTGCATGGCTCGATTCTCGGCGGGGCGGCGGCCGGCCGGAAGGCCGGTTTCACCGGTGCATCGTCCGGCCACAGCCGGGGCCGGTCACGTGTCCGACGCAGCCGTGCAGAGGTTTTATCGCTTCCACGCGTGCGTATACGACGCGACGCGCTGGGCCGTGCTGCACGGCCGGCGGCAGGCGGTGCGGCAGCTTCGGCTGCGGCCGGACAGCCGGGTGCTGGAGGTCGGGTGCGGCACGGGTTTGAGTTTCCGGCACATTCTCAAGCATCTCGATTCCGCCCGTGGCCGACTGGTGGGGCTGGATTTCTCACCGCACATGCTGGTCCGGGCCCGGAGGCGTGTCGCCGCCCGGCACTGGTCTCATGTCGAGCTCCGGGAGGGCGATGCCACGCGCGTGCGGCTGGATGAGGCGTTTGATGCGGTCCTGTTCGCCTACAGCCTCAGCATGATCCCGGATTGGCCGGCGGCCCTGGCGCTCGCGCAGGCCCGCCTGCGCGAAGGAGGCCGTCTGGCGGTGCTGGATTTCGGCACATTTGAAGGTTGGGGACCGGCGGCGGCCGTCGCCCGCGCCTGGCTGCGCCTGCATCACGTGCGATCGGATGGCTCCTGCATTGAGGCGATCCGCGCTTCCTTCGCGGATGTGCAGGTGCGCCATTACCTGGGCAAATGCTGCTTCATCGCGGCCGGCACCCGATCGCGCGACGCAACGGCGGCGCCAGACGCGGCGGAGTCGGGCAGTCGTTGAGTCAATCGCCGGTCGTCGGATTGGTCGAGTCGTTGATGGCGTTGGAGTCCGGATGGGTGCTCGCGGCGTCTTTGACTCCCAGTGAGTGGATCGCCAGCGAGTGTTCCAGGGCCCGAGCCATCCGCTCGGCGAACTGATCTCCGCTGATCTTGCGGAGCCGCTCGACGCATCGCTTGAGCTCTTCGAGTCTGAATTCCGGGTCGGTCATGGCCAACAGCCTCCCGCCGGTATTATCGAGCCCAAAGTTGGCGAGGGTTGAGTTAGACCGGTATTCCCCCACTTGCAGACTTCTGGCGGGGGTTGCGGCCACGGACCTCCCAATTATCGGGCGTTGTTGTCAGGCAGCCGGCTGCGTCCGCCCCAGGCGCGGGAAGGCAGCCCGCCGCTGGCCTGTTGCCCATTGGCCGGTACTTTGAGCCTGCATTGACATCGATGGACATAAATGACAGAATGTCCAGTTTGACTGGTATTTTTAGACGATGCCGATCGACGCGGGAGATATGAGACTGACGGTCCGAGAGGCAGCGAGGCTTCTGGAGGTTTCGGAGAAGACGGTCTACCGCTGGATCGGGCGGGGCGTGGTGCCGGCGTATCAGATCAACGGCCAGTACCGATTCCACCAGCCGGAGTTGCTGGAGTGGGCGGCCGCTCGCCGGAAGAAGGTCTCGGTGGATATCCTCGCGGAGCCGGCCGGTGACGAGGCGGCGTGCGTGGGCATCGCCGAGGCGTTGGAGAACGGGTCGATCTGTTATCGGGTGGAAGGTCGGGACAGTGCGTCGGCGCTGCGGGCGGTCGTGAAGCTGATGCGGTTGCCGGAGGAGGTGGACCGGGGGTTTCTGCTGCGTGCCCTGCTGGCCCGCGAGGCGCTGGGCTCGACGGCGGTGGGCGACGGCATAGCCATTCCGCATGTGCGCAGTCCGATCGTGCGGCACGTGCGTCGTCCGAGCATCACGTTATGCTTTCTGGAGCACTCCATCGATTTCGGCGCTCTGGATTGCCGGCCGGTGCGGGCGTTGTTCACGGTGCTCAGTCCGACGATTCGGGCTCACCTGCACCTGATGCTGCACCTGGCGTTCGCGCTGCGCGACGCGGCGTTCCAGGATGCGATTCAGCGCGAGGCATCGCGAGAGGAGATTCTGCGGGAAGCGCGGCGAGTGGAAGCGTTGCTGGTCCGCCTGCAGGCAGATCGGCCGAGGTAAGGCGGTTCGTGCGTTATGCCGCGCGAGACGCGGCGAGTCGCGATTGGTCAAGAGAGGACGGTCATGGATCTGACGGCCCGGGACGCGGCCCGGATGTTGAACGTGCCGGAGGAGCGGATCCACGCTTGGATTCGCAACGGGACGCTGCCGAGTTACCGGGTGAAGGACCGGTATCGGCTGAACCGGGTGGAGCTTCTGGAATGGGCGCGCGCCCGGTCTATCCAGGTGTCGCCGGAGTTTTTCCGGGGCCATCGGGACGACAAGGGCAAGCGGGTGCTTGCGGATGCGTTGGGGCGGGGCGGCGTCCTGCACGACGTGGAATGCGTCGACAAGGCCTCGGCCCTGAGGGCGGTGAGCCGGCTGGTTCCGTTGCCGGAGACGGTTGACCGGGGGGAGCTTCACGGCGTGCTGGTGGCGCGCGAGGCGTTGTGCTCGACCGGGATCGGCAACGGCATTGCGATTCCGCACCCGCGCGGGCCGATCGTGCTGGGTCTGAACGAGTCTCAGGTGACGCTGGTGTTTCTGCGGCAGCCGGTCGAATACGGCGCGCTGGACGGCGAGCCCGTCGGCGTTCTGTTCGTGATCATCAGCACCACCGTTCACATTCACTTAGTTCTGCTGAGTCATCTGATGTTCGCGCTGCAGGACGCGGCGTTCCGCGGCGCGCTGGACCGTCGGGACACCGCGGAGGCCGTCTTGGCCCGGTGCGCCGAGGTCGAGGACCGCATCTTGCGAGTGGATCGGACGCGAGGCGATTCCGCATGACATGCGTCCTGTGGGCCCTGGGGGTGCTGGCCGGTGGCGCGCTGCTGCCGCTTGTACTGGCGCGCTGTCCGCGGCTGGCCCTGGCCGGCGGTCTGTGCGGCGTGCTGGTTGCCGGAGTGCTGTGCTGTGGCGGCGCGGCGGCGGCGTTGTGGGGGTCTTCTGCGGCGGGTGACGTGCTGGAGTGGCCGCTGCCGCTCGGCACGGCGCGGCTGGCCCTGGACGGGCTGTCGGCCTGGTTTCTGCTGACGATCGGCGTGCTGGCGGTGGCCGTGGCGCCGTATTCCTGGGGCTACTTTCAGACGGACGCCGCGGAGGGCCGCAGCCACGTGCCGGCGTGCCTGCTGTGCGTCCTGACGGGCGCCATGGTGCTGCTGGTCTGCGCGGCCGACGCCGTTGTGTTTCTGCTGGCCTGGGAGTTGATGAGCCTGGCGGCCTTTTTCCTGGTCGCCGCACGTCACCGGGAGCCGGGCGCGACGCGGGCGGCCTGGATGTACCTCACTGCCACGCATCTGGGGACGGCCCTGTTTCTTCTGCCGTTGTTCGGTTTTCTGATGGCCAAAGCGGGCTCGACGGATCTGCGCACGTTCCACGCGGCGTTGCAATCGTGCGGTTCGGGCGTCTGCGCAGTGCTGTTTCTGCTGGGGCTGATCGGCTTCGGCACCAAGGCCGGTTTCATGCCGATGCACGTGTGGCTGCCGGTCGCCCACCCCGCCGCGGCGTCGCCGGTCTCCGCGTTGTTGTCGGGCGTCGTGATCAAAACGGGGATGTACGGGCTGTTGCGCCTGCTCGGCTGGCTGCCGGGCCTGCCGGTGGGTTGTGCGGTGGTGATGCTGGTATTCGGCATGACCAGCGGGGTGCTGGGAGTGCTCTACGCGATGGCCCAGCATGATATCAAACGGTTGCTGGCGTATCACAGTGTGGAGAACATCGGGATCATCGGACTGGGCATCGGAATGGGGATGCTCGGTGAATCGACGGGCCGGCCGGCGCTGGTGGCGCTGGGGTACGGCGGGGCCCTGCTGCATGTTCTGAACCACGCCCTGTTCAAGGGGTTGCTGTTTCTGTCGGCGGGCGCGGTCATCTATAGCGCGGGCACCGGCAATATCGAGCGGCTCGGCGGACTCGCCCACCGGACGCCGATAAACGCCGTTTTCTTTCTGATTGCGGCGCTGGCGATCTGCGCTCTGCCGCCGCTGAACGGCTTCGTCAGTGAGTGGATGATCTATGCATCGCTGCTGGCGGGCGCGTTCCACGCGCCGAGTGCGACGGGAGGGGTGGCCGTGCTGGCCGCGGCGTCCCTGGCTCTGATGGGCGGGCTGGCGCTGGCGTGTTTTGCGAAGGCGTTCGGCGTGGTGTTTCTGGGCGAGCCGCGGGACGATTCCATCCGGGCCCGGCCGACCCCGTGGTCGATGCGGCTTGGAATGCTGGTTCCGGCCGCGCTGTGTGTGGGCATTGGTCTGCTGCCGGGGGTGTTCGTGCCGCGTACGGCCGGCGGCGTGCAGGTGATCGGGCAGGTGGATCCGTCGCAGTTCGGCGATCTCACGGGGACGGTTCTGGCGCCGATGAGTCGGCTGAGCGTGCTGGCGATCGTGCTGGGGTGCCTGACCGTGGCCCTGGTTCTGGTCCGCCGGGCGCTGTTGCGCGGCAACGTGCTGCGGCCGGCCGCGGAGGTGGGGACGTGGGGTTGCGGCTATGCGGCGCCGACGGCGCGGATGCAGTACACGGCGTCGTCCTTCGCCGGTTCGCTGATTCAGAGTTTCCGCCCGCTGCTCTGGTCGCACCGTGAGGCGGTCCTGCCGACCGGCGCGTTTCCCGGCCCCGCCCGACTGGAGTGCCATACTCCGGACATGGCGGAACGAGACCTGTTTGCGCCGCTGTTCCGCGGACTGGCTCGCCTGTTCCGGATGGTGCGTACGGTTTCGTGGTCGGGCGAGCCGGCGACGGACGTCGGTGCGTCCGAGTCGATCGGCCGGGTCAACCCGTTGCGTCGGTTTGTCGGGCGCCTGGCGACCGGGCTGCGGCGGGGCAGCATCCACATGTTCCTGGCCTACATTGTTCTGGCGCTGCTGGTCGTCTTTCTCGTGGAGGCGTTTGTGTCGCCCGGTCTCCTGCCGTCGGAGCCTCCGGGAGCGGCAGTCGTCCCGGTTCAAGGAGTCGCTCCGTGAGCGCGCTGCGCGTCATCCTGGCGGTTCCGCAGACGGTGGTCGTCCTGGCGCTGCCGCCGCTTCTGATGGGCATCATCCTCAAGACCAAGGCGTGGTTCGGAGGGCGCGACGGCCCGCCCGTGCTGCAGCCGTACTACGATCTGGCCAAGCTGGTCCGCAAGGCGCCGGTGTACAGCCGGACGACCACCTGGGTTTTCCGTGCCGGCCCGATCGTCAACCTGGCGGCGTTGCTGACGGCGGCCCTGCTGGTTCCGGTGTTGACGCCGGACACGCCGCTGGGCTTCGCCGGCGACGTGATCCTGGTTGCGTACCTGCTGGCGTTGGGGCGCATGTTCACCGTGCTGGCGGCCCTGGACACGGGCAGCAGCTTCGAGGGCATGGGGGCCGCCCGTGAGGTGACGTTCGGCACGATGTCGGAGCCCGCGCTGTTTCTTTCGTTCGTCGTTCTGGCGATCTCCAGTCGAAGTCTCGAGCTGGGCCGGATGGTCGGTCCGGCGCTCGACAGCGCGTGGGGGTCGGTCGGGCCGGCCGTGGTGCTGGTGGCGGGCGCGATGCTGATTGTCCTGATCGCGGAGACGTGCCGCGTGCCTGTTGACGATCCGGCCACGCACCTGGAACTGACGATGGTGCACGAGGTGATGGTGCTCGATCACAGCGGCCCGGATCTGGCTTCGATCACGTACGGGGCGGCGTTCAAGTTTCTGCTGCTGGGGTCCATTCTGCTGCGCGTCGCGGTTCCGCACGGAGCGTTGCCCGCGTGGCTCGATCCGCCGCTGCGGATCGCGGAACTGGCGGGGCTGGCCGTGCTGATCGGCGTGCTCGAATCGTCCCTTGCGCGTCTGCGGCTGAACCGGGTTCCACTGCTGTTGGCCGGCGCGACGGTGTTGGCGGGACTGGCGGCCGTCCTGACCCTGATGCGGAGTGCGGCATGAACACGCAGACGTGGATCGACATTGCGCTGGTGCTGGTGATCCTGCTGGACCTGGCGATGCTGGCGTTCAGCCGGCTGTCCACGCTGGTGCGGTTGTTTGCTTTGCAGAGCCTGCTGCTGGCGATGCTGCCGCTGGCCGGCGGGTCTGTGTCCGGCGCCGTTCCGGGCGTGCATGCGTTTTCGATCGCGGCGGGGACGATCGGCATCAAGGTGATTCTGATCCCGTGGATCCTGCTGCGGATCATCCGGACGGGGGAGATTCACGCCGAGGTCACTCCGTTTCTGGGGTTCACGGCGTCTTTGTTCGTCGGCGCGGTGCTGGTCGCGGCCAGTTTTGCCGTTTCGGCGCGGCTGCCGCTGCCGATGGCGCCTCTGTCCGGCCTGCTGGTGCCGGCCTCGTTCTCGACGCTGATGATCGGGTTGTTTGTGCTGATCAGCCGGTTGAAGGCGATCACCCAGGTGATCGGGTTTCTGCTGGTCGAGAACGGGATTTTCCTGTTCGGCCTGATGCTGCTCAAGAGCATGCCCATCCTGGTGGAGATCGGGATTCTGCTGGATGTGTTCGTGGGCGTGTTCATCATGGCGATCGTGGTCTATCACATCCGGCGCACGTTCGATCACATGGACATGGACGCCCTGTCCGCGTTGGAGGGCCACTGACGATGGCTGCGGTTCTGGTGGTGCTGCCGCTGCTTGTGGCTCTGGCGTGCCTGCTGACGCCCTGGGCCCGCCTTCGCGTTGCCGTGCTGGTTCTGGGGACGTGGGCCCATCTGGGCGTTGTCGTCTGGACGTGGGTCGGTCCGCCGCTGGAGTGGGCGGAAATCCGTTTCATCGGGTTCGAGGCGCTGGGGCAGTTGTTTGTCACGCTGGTCAGCGTTCTGTTCGCGGCGACCAGCGTGTATTTCGCCGGCTACGCGAGTCGATCGGCCGCTTCGCAGCGCGTGTTTCTGGCATGCATGTTGGCGCTGCTGGGCGCGATGAGCCTGGTGTGCGTCAGCCGGCATCTGGGCGTTCTGTGGGTGGCCCTGGAGGCCTCTACGCTGGCGGCCGCGCCGCTGATTTATTTCCATATGGGCTCGCGGGCGCTGGCCGCGACGTGGAAGTTCCTGCTGATGAACTCCGTCGGCATCGCACTGGCGCTGCTGGGGATTTTCTGTGTGGCCGTCTGGGCCGGCGACCACGGAGAAGCCCTCTGGCTCGACTGGACGATTGCCGGCGGGGTGAACAAGGATCCCACATGGTTGCGGGTGGGCTTTCTGCTGGCCCTCGTGGGGTTCGGCACGAAAATGGGGCTGGCGCCGATGCACGCCTGGCTGCCGGACGCCCACGGAGAGGCGCCGGCGCCGGTATCGGCGTTGCTTTCCGGATCGGTTCTGAATGTCGCGTTGCTGGCGCTGCTGCGCGTGTACCATCTTTGCGCCGAGGGAGGGCAGGCGGCGTTCGCCGGGCAGTGGCTCATCGTTTTCGGCCTGGTGTCCGTCGGCGTGGCGGCGGTGTTCCTGTTCGGCGAGACGGATTTCAAACGGCTGGCGGCCCTCTCCAGCGTGGAGAACATGGGGATCATCGCGGTGGGCGCGGGTCTGGGGGCCGTCGCGGCCTATCCCAGCATGCTGCACGTGATGCACAACACCCTGAACAAGGGTATTGTGTTCTTTCTCGCCGGGTTCCTGGGACACGTCTTTGCGACCACGCGAATGGCGGGCATCCGCGGCGTGCTGGTCCGCGCGCCCCTGGCGGGCGTTCTGCTGGCCGGGGGGCTTTGTGCGTTGTGCGCCCTGCCGCCGTTCGGCACGTTCTTCAGCGAGCTGGGCATCGTTGTCGGAGCGGCGCAGGCCGGCCGCTGGACGGTGCTGGCGCTGTTCGTGCTGTTGCTCGGGGTGGCGTTTGTGAACCTGCTCAGCGCGGTGATGCCGATGATCTTCGGCCGGCTGCCTGCGGAAGCGGCCTCCGTGCCTCCCGTCGGCGCCATCTCCCGCTGGCGGCGTGCCACGATGTTGAGCGTCGTGGCCGTGTTTGTGGCTCTGGCGGCCGGTCTCGGCGTGTACCAGCCGACCGGGGTGCGAACGGCGCTGGAGCGGGCGGCCGGCGCGTTCTGTCCGCCCGGGGAGGATCCGGCCGCGGCGTCGGTTTTTGTGGAGGTGCGGCCATGAGTGCGGACGGAGGCCGCGATCGAGCCCTGTCGCTTCGTCAGGGACAGTGCGTCGACATTGCGGCCGTGCCGACCATTTCCGCCGACGACCTGGCCGAGCACCTTTGCGACAGCCGGGATCGCGGCGGTCGGCTGGCGCATCTGTTCGGCCGCCGGATGTCCGACGGTGTCGTGCTGCTGTATGCGTTCGTGGCGTTCGATCGGGAGGCCCGGTTCGAGGTGACGGCCGCGTCGGTGGAGGCCGGCGTGGACGGCACACTGGCCTACCCGGCCGTCACGGCGCACTGGGCGGCGGCGCAGGCGTTTGAGCGTGAGATTGCCGAGCAGTTCGGCGTGCATCCGGTGGGGCATCCCTGGCTCAAGCCGCTGCGGTACCATGCGACGGACAACGGGAAGGACGCGCCCTGGGGGCCGTTTGATCCACAACGGCCGATCCCCGGCGCGTATCCGTTTTACCGCGTGGAGGGCGAGGAGATGCACGAGGTTGCGGTCGGACCGGTTCATGCCGGCGTGATCGAGCCGGGGCATTTCCGGTTTCAATGTCACGCGGAAGACGTGCTGCACCTGGAGATTGTGCTGGGGTATCAGCGACGGGGCGTCGAGCCGCTGCTTATCCATCCGAACCCGGCGCGTGCCCTGAGCGTGGCCGAGACCATCGCGGGCGATGCCTCGATCGGCCACGCGCTGGCGTTCTGCACCGCGCTGGAAGCGCTGGGTCAGGCTCGTGTCAGCGTGCGGGCGGCGGCCATCCGGGGCATCGCCCTGGAGCTGGAGCGGCTGGCCAATCATACGGGCGATCTGGGCGCGCTGTGTACGGACGTGGCGTTCCTGCCCGCGTCATCGTATCTGGGCCGGATTCGCGGCGAGTACCTGAACGTCTCCGCGGAGATCTGCGGCAATCGTTTCGGGCGCAACCTGCTGCGGCCGGGCGGCGTGTGGTTCGATATCCCGCCCGAGTTGGCGGATCGGCTGCGGGACCAGGTGGAACAGTTGCAGCGCGAGACGCTGGACGTGCTGGAGCTGATGTTCTCCCAATCGTCGGTGCTGGCGCGTTTTGAGGGCACGGGCGTGTTGACCGGGGATCAGGCGGACGAGATCGGCATGGTCGGGCCGGCGGCCCGCGCGTGCGGCTGTCGTCGCGACGTGCGCTGCGATCATCCGCACGGCGTGTTCCAGTTCAGCCACATTCCCATGGCCGTTGAGACGACGGGCGACGTGTACGCCCGGGCCGCGGTGCGCTGGCTCGAGGTGCGGCGCTCGCTGGAGTTTCTGCTGGAGACGCTGGGCAACCGGGCGGAGGGTCCGACGTTCCGTCCGCTGGGCGCCTTGCGGCGCAACGCCCTGGCGTTCGGCGTGTCCGAAACGTGGCGTGGCGAGGCGATGCACGTTGTGTTCACCGACGAGGCGGGCAATCCGGCCTTCGTAAAGGTGAAGGATCCATCGATCCACAACTGGTTCGGCCTGGCCCTGGCGCTGCGCGGGGTGGCGATCTCGGATTTCCCGGTCTGCAACAAGAGCTTCAATCTCAGCTATGCGGGTCATGATCTGTAAGGGAGGGGCCGCGCCGCGCGGAGCCGGCGCTTGGGAAACGGTGGACGCACGATGTGGCGAATTCTGAGAACCCGGCTGCACCAGGGGCATCGAACGACGAAGTTCCCGCGTGAACTGACCGTCCTGCCGGATAGCTATCGGGGTCGGCCGGAGCTCGACGCGTCGAAATGTCCGGACGGCTGCCGGGCGTGCGTGGACACGTGCCCGACCCGGGCCATTGCCACCGACGGCGGGCTGCGGATCGATCTGGGGCGGTGCCTGTTCTGCACGGCGTGCGTCGCCGCCTGTCCGGCGGGCGCGGTCCGGCATACGCGGGAGCACCGCCTGGCCGTCTCCCGACGTGCCGATCTGGTGCTCACGGGCAACGAGCTCAAGCTCGCCGAACGGATGGCGGCGAACGTGCATCGCATTCTGGGGCGCGCCCTGCGGCTGCGGGAAGTCTGCGCGGGCAGTTGCAACGCGTGCGATCTGGATACCAACGTGCTGACGACGGTGGGCTGGGACCTGTCGCGGTTCGGCATCCAGTTCGTCGCCTCGCCCCGCCACGCGGACGGCGTGCTGGTG
Organism: Planctomycetota bacterium; assembly: GCA_052034525.1. Lineage (GTDB taxonomy): Bacteria > Planctomycetota > Phycisphaerae > UBA1845 > UBA1845 > JAFGJQ01. Next base: position 35,506 of record JBPOIK010000050.1, on the reverse strand, counting down.
ACCGGCGCCGTTTCGCGAAACATGCACCTGGCGCTGATGGAAACGTACCGAGCGGTGCCCGAGCCGCGGATCGTCATCGCGGTCGGCGCGTGCGCCATCAGCGGCGGCCCCTTCGAGGGCAGCCCCGACGTGCTCAACGGCGTCGAGGAGTTGTTGCCCGTGGACCTCTACATCCCTGGTTGTCCGCCGCACCCGCTGACCATCCTGGACGGTCTGCTGCGGCTCATCGGCCGGATCGACGGTCCGGGTCCGACATCGCGCTGAGACGGCGGGCCCGTTCGCTTCACTCCTGGACCCGGGGTGCCGGAACAGCCCCCCGCGCGTGGCCGGCTATCAGCCGGTCGACCGGCCGGGATCGAATGCCGGCCGCCGACTACCGGTTCTTCACGCTGTCGTAGTTTTCCCGATAGGTCGTGTTCTGGGGGAAGAGAGCAAGGGCCTCACGGAAATCGGCCGCGGCCAGGCTCCATTTCTGGTCTTTCAGGTGCCGCAGGCCGCGGGCGTTGTAGGCCGCCGCCAGGTTCTCCTTGCTCACCCCATCGGCCGTGTCGATGACATACGCGTTGCGATACGCGGCGATCGCCTTGTCGAACTGACGATCTCCCATCTCCTTGTCGCCCAGGAGCCGGTAGGCGTGGATGGTGTTCTGTTTGTAGGTGGTGTTGTTGTTGTACAGCTCATACGCCCGCTTGTACGCGGCGGCGGCATTGGCGTACTTGTCGTCCCTCATGAACTGATCGCCCATGGCGCAGCGGGTGTCGGCCAGTACGCGCTTGTAGGTCGCATTTTCCGGATTCATGTCGTAGGCAACCTGAAACGCGACGACTTCGGCGTCGATGTCCTGGCCGGTCTCCTGGCGCCGGGCGGAAACCGCAAGGCCCGCGACATAGGCGCTGAGGCCGATCTGCCGACGCAGGGACTCGCTGCCGTGGGTGCCCAGTTTGCGGGCTGCCAGGCTGAAGTCCTGGATGGCCGCCTCCCTGGATCCCAGCCGGTATCGGTTTCGAGCCCGGGCCGCGTAGCCCTCGGCCAGCGCCACTTTCACGTCGGCGTCCAGGTGATTCTGCACCTCGGCCTCTTCAAACCGCCGGATGGCTCCGGCGATATCGTTCTGCGAAAGCATCTGGCGACCCAGACCGACGAGAGCGCGGGCCCGGTCGGCACCGTAGAGTTCCTCTCCATCGGCCAGTTGGGTGGCGCGGGCCAGCGTGGTGACGGCCTCTTCGTACTTGCCCTGCGCCAACTGGGCCTTGCCCGCCAGATGATGCAGGTAGGCCAGTTCCGGCGCCATCCGGATCATTTCGTTCAGTCGGCTTTCGATGCGCTGCGCCTGTGATACGTCCGCCGTGACCAGCGCTCGGTTGAGGTGTTGCAGACCGTTGACTACGTCCGCTTCCTTCAGAAGGCTTTCTCCCAGCAGCATCTGCGCTTCGGTATACGCCGGCGCCCGGTCCGTCAGGTTCACCAGCAGGCGAATGCCGTCGGCCCGGGTGCGGGCGGACGACACCATCTGTTTCGCCTTGGAAAACACTGTGCTGTCGTCCTGCAGGAGCAGGTGGGCGTTGCGGGCGTCGGAATCCGCCCCCCGATTCGGGTCGAGATAGTGAGCTTTGAGGAACAGGCTCTCCGCCTTCTCATACTGTTGCAGATCCATTTCGACGGCGCCCAGCGCATGGACCGCCATGGCGTTCATCGGATCCTTCTTCAGCAGCTCATCGAGAATGGAACGTGCCCGGTCGTGTTCGCCGGCGTTCAGGTGGTTCAAGGCATTCTGTACCGCCGCTTCTTCCTGCTCGAGCTGCTTGGCGGTTTTGGTCACGGTCGGAACGGCGGACGCCGACTGAAGCAGCGCGGATGCGTCAAAGATCGGAACACCAACTGTAGAACCGGTCCTTCCTCTGGCCAGGTGGGAATAGCCCGGGTCCGTACGCGAGGGCTGCCCGATAGAAACGATCGCACTGGAGCCGAAAAGGGAAGTGGAGGACGTGCCGGTGAAGAACGAGGGTGTGCCCTGACCGACGCTGCCGATCAGGCTGTTTACGAGGGCACCGCTTGTGGCTCCATCGATCTGCATGCGCGCACGTTCCGCCGCGACGATCCCCGCCGGATTCAATTTCCAATTCATTCCGCCGGCCGTCCAACCGAATTCGGAGATTCCGTCCGGTCCGAGAAAAAGCAGGGGACGGGGCGGCCGGAGACGCGCAACCGTCCGGCGGGGTCCGCATAATCCCGCCCGGACGCGAACGCGCTCGACATTGCGTTCCGCTCATCCAGGACGCGAGTTATCCGGACGAAGAAGAGTCCGGGGTGTGTCGGCCTTATCCCAGGTCGTGGTCGGCGGGCGTCTGGGTGATGGTGGTGGGCGGCGCCGGCGCGGGCCGGTCTGCACGAGTGACAGACACGAGACACCATGCACAGGCAACCAGCAGACAGATCGTCAGGAAAATCCGGCTACGCATCGCTTCGTGCCTCCTTGCTCTCCTCCACCTCATCCTCCGGATCCGTTCGCGGCCACCTGAAGCAGGCGAACGCGGCAGAGGAGGCGACAGTGTGGTAAGTATTGGCTCGCGTGTCAATCCGCAAACGGCAATTCCCCGCGGAGGCGGTTCTTTGCAGCCCCGCTTTATCTCGCCGAGAGAGGCGCTCCGCCCCGCGCGGATCAATCGCCTGGATCGTGCCCGCGAGTGGAACTGCTCGTATCGTGCGTTCCACACAGCTCGGCACTGCCCCGGCCAGATCGCACGCCAGGATCGTTCTTCGTTTCACAATGGTCTGCATGAACGGGTGCGGCGCTTCGACCTCGTCGCACGGCTTCAGCCGGCAGGCCGTCCTGATCGTGGAGTAATGAGAAACCGGCCACTGCGGATTATTGACACTTCCGGCTGCCCGCGGGTAGCATAATGACAGGCCGGAAGATCGAATGCGAACCTGCTTATTGTTCCCGCGGCAAGTCCGACCGTGTTGAACCGCGGACGGTGATGTTCACGGGCTGATCGTGCGGCAGACGGCCATTGACGGGCCTGCGGGCACTGCGGCAGAAGTCGGAGGTCTCCGACCGCCGGCGGGTTGCCGATCGGCGTTGCGCGCGGCCGTATTCCGGGTTGCACCGGTGTGTTCGGGAATCCGGTGCGGCGGCATGTGGGCGGGGAATATCCAGGAGCGGCCATGGTCCGACATCGTTTTCTGCACCGGAAGCACGGACGGTCGGAAGGAGGACGCACCATCAGCAGGCCCACGCTGGCGATGGTGCTGAAGCTGCTCGAAGACCGGGTCGTCGCGCGGTTCACTCGCCTGAGCATGAGCGATCTGCGAGTGGTCGAACTCGCCGTATCGGAACCCGACGAAGAGGAGCCGCTGGCAAATCCGTCACATCCCGCCTGCACGGAAGTCTCCGGCAGCGATTACTGCCGGGAGTCCTGGCAGTTGCATCTGGCCAGGCTCAAATGCCGTCCGGAGACGCATTGGGGCGTCTGCCGGCACGCGCGGAGGTGCGCGATCGTCCCGATCGTCAGCGGGCGCCGGTGTCTGGCCGTGGTGAAACTGGTTGGCGCCGCTTCCGTCGACCCGGCGGAGTTCCAGCGGCTGACGGAGATTCTGGAGTTGCTGGTGCGGGATTTCACCTGTTCATACGCCGGTTTGCTCAGCCGGGTGCCCGGAGGCCTCATCGTCGAGGGAACGCCGGGCGTTCCTTCCGCCGTCGACGACAGCCCGGCACAGGTGTCGCCATCGACCCACCCGCAAATCGTTCGCGCCCTGGCGTATGTCGACGAACACCTGTCCGATCCGGGCCTGACGGTCGCTCGTGTGGCCTCGGTGTTGAACCTGTCTGCGACCTATCTCAGCGAGCTCTTCGTGGAGCAGGTCGGGCAGCGCATGAGTCGTCTGATTGCCAACCGGCGCATCGAGCTGGCCAAGAGGCTTCTGGTCACCACCGACTGGCAGATCAAACGCGTTGCTCACGAAACGGGTCATGCCAACCCCAACTGGTTCTGCCACGTCTTCAGTGTTCACGTGGGCCTCACGCCCGGCGAGTATCGCGCGACCGCGACCGCTCAGAAGCTGTGTACGGCGGATCGTGAATGATCCGTGCATGTCATATGCTGCACGAGGAAGCCGGTCGGTATGCGTGGCGGCCCCGTTCAAGCCACACTGCACACGAACGATTCAGTCGAGCGTCACACGAAGTCACACATGCTCCCTGGGGCTGCTTTGTTGCAGGAATGAGGAGTCCGCATTCGGACGCCGGTCGCGCCACAACCGTCATGCCCCCGGGATCGTTCTCAAAGCATGCGAGTATTCCGAGTGCCAGTTTCTATGGGTTCCCGGCAGATGGCCGGATGTCGGCGCAGGATTTCTCGGATTGAGTCTGTTTTTCTCGGATTTCTCGACTTGTGCGAGTACTGGCAGGCAGGTCCGCGCTAGAGTTACCCGTAACAGTCGGGCCGCGATCCGGCCGCGTGCAGTGGCCAACGGGGATCGCATGAGGAACTGGTGAACTCTCTTGGAGGAGGATGAACTCATGGGACGAATCTGGAGCGGAATCGTATTGTTGCTGGTGTCCGGTCAGGCCGTGTGGGCCGACGACTGGACCATTCACATCACGGTGGACAATCAGTACGACGTGTATTTCGGAGATGCCGTTTCGACGGATTATTTTGCCGGCGGCGATGGCGACTGGCACAGCACAGAGACCTGGATCGCATTGAATCGCGATCCGAACGACTTCCTTTATGTGGCGACGTCATCGGACTACAGCATTGCCCAGGGTTTTCTCGCGGAGTTCATCAACACCACGCAGAACGTGACGATCCTCACCGGCTCGAGCGTCTGGGAGGTGTTTCCGGCCGGCGCCTATCTGCAGCAGATCAACCCGTCGTGGCCGGCGACGTGGCCCGCGAGCCTGATGCCGACGCAGGCCGAAGTGGACCAGGCCATCGCTTTCGCCACCAGCAACAACCTGTGGGTCACGCCGGTGACCGCGCCGGGCTATTCCAACGGCGCGTCGCCGCTGCCCTGGGGTACGCGCTCGGGCATCTCCCCGGCGGCCCAGTGGATCTGGCATGACAGCGGTAAGAGCTTCTCGGGTCTGTATCCGGTTCCGTTTGCCGGCTTCAACCATGATGAGTTTCTGGTCTTTCGCGTGCCCAACGTGCCCGAGCCGACCACCGCGGCCCTGGTTGTCCTGACGGCGGCATATCCGCTTCTGTGCAGGAATCGTCCGAGGCGTCGTGCGTTCGCGCCGGCGGCCGGCGCGCAGGTTCTGTAACAGTAGACCCAACTCTCGGCTTGTTCAGCGGTGTGCGTTGGACGATCGGAACGAGAGGCGGTCACCATACCGGATAACGAAAGGAAACCACATGAACGCTCGAATCAGGAAACACAACGGAGTGGCGCTGGTTCTTGGAATCTGCCTTGTTCTGGGGCTGTCGTGGGCGCCCGCGCGCGGCGACGATCTGAACCCCCCGCCGTATCGCGGTGAGCCGCTGTCGGTTTACGCCCACTGGGTCGGGGACCCGGCCGTCGGTTTGGTCCTCGAGTCTTTCTCGGCGGTCGACGACGACGATCCTTCGACTTCCCTGTACCCCATGGATCCTGGCGTTTCCATCGTAGCGGGCGCCGCGGGCATCTATGAGTTTCAGGTGCCGAACTTCATCGACGAGATGCCGATCAAGTATCTGCGGCTGCAACTGACCTGGGAGGGCACCACGCTACCCCCGCGAAGCGTGATTACCGACGGTTATATGGCAACGGGAGAGGCGGTTCCGGGATTCGTTACGTCCGCTTCGACGCCCTTGGCCTATACGCAACCCGACGGCGGGTACCAGTATTTCGACATCGAATACCGCCCGAATCCGGCGTTCGAGCGAATTCAAGTCGCACTGCCTCCCAACTCGGTCCTGGTGCAGGCGGTGGTTGATTCGATTTCCATTCCAGAGCCGGCTTCGCTGGCCCTGATGGCTTTCGGAGGATTGGCATTCCTGCGCCAGCGCAGTCGGTAGAAGACGCTGCGAAACCCACAGCCGCCCCGCACGTCTTTCGCGCGGGGCGGTTGCGGGTTGCACGGGCACCCTGACGCGGTGGCCGCCCGGTGCGTGTGTCTTTCTGACGGACGCATTCGGTGTATCGCCCGAGCCGGGTCGCCCCGCCGGTTACAACGGTGTGCGGACGGCATTTCGGCGTCCAAGCGGTTCGAAATGCGACGACGGCCCACAACCGGCACTCCCTTGCCGGCGACCATTCGATCGTCACGTTTCATCCGGGGGAATCACCGTCGCGCTGGTTGCCGTTCGCAGACATCCTCGTCTCGGATCCTTCGCACCCCTGCTGTCCTGTTCCCCCCATTCCGGCACGCCGGTAGCGGACGCGCAGACGATTCGCTATGCTCCACCGACCTTGGAATCGCCGGTGGAGACGGACGACGGGGGCGGACGTATCGGCAGGTTGGGATGACGACTGTTCTGGGAATTGAAACCTCCTGCGATGAAACCGCCGCGGCCGTCGTCGTGGACGGGCGCGACGTGCGCAGCAACGTCGTTGCCTCGCAGGTGGACCTGCATCGCAAGTATGGCGGCGTCGTGCCGGAGATCGCATCACGGGCGCATATCGAGTGTCTCGACCGCGTTGTTCGTGAGGCGATGGAAACCGCGGCGACCGGCCCGGAAGACATTGACCTCGTCGCCGTGACCCAGCGGCCGGGACTGGTCGGGTCGCTGCTCATCGGCCTGACGACCGCCAAGACGCTGAGTTGGGTCTGGGGCCGACCGCTGGTGTACGTCGATCATGTGCTGGCGCACGCGTGCAGTCCGGCCATCGGACTGGAGGAGCCGCCGTGGCCCGCCATCGCGCTGATCGTATCCGGCGGGCACTCGTCGTTGTACGAGATTCGTGGATTCGACGCGATCCAGCGGCTGGGAACCACGACGGACGACGCGGCGGGCGAGGCGTTTGACAAGGTGGCCACCATTCTGGGCCTGGGGTATCCCGGCGGTCCGGCGATCGAACAGATGGCTCGGATCGGAGATCCTGCGGCCATTGCGTTTCCGCGGACGCTGTTGGGGCCCGACTCGCTGGACTTCTCGTTTTCCGGCATCAAGACGGCCGTCTTGTATCACGTGCATGGGCCGGGTCGAACGCAGGGCGGCCTGGAGCGGCTGAGCCGGCAGGACATCGCGGACATCGCGGCCAGTTTTCAGGCGGCCGTAGTGGACGTGCTGGTTCGCAAGACGATGCGCGCGGTGGGCCAGCGCCATGCGAATGCGGTGGTGCTGGGCGGAGGGGTGGCGGCCAACAAGGTTCTGCGTCAGGCGCTGGCAGAGGCGTGCGAGGAGCGCCGCCTGGCCTTCCACGCCGCGCCCATGGAATACTGCGGGGACAACGGTGCGATGATCGCGGCCCTGGGGTACCACTTGTACCTTCGGGGCGAGCGGGCGGACCTTGCGGCCGACGCGCAGGCCCACTGAGAGAAAGTTCCTCGTCTTGCCCGCAACTGGGCCCACGCATACACTGATCCGGTGTCCATGAATGAGAACACGCTGCGAGAGTTGCTCACCTCATTCGAGCGCGGCGAGGTGACCCTGGATGACGTGGTCACCCGCCTGCGGACGCTGCCATTTGAGGATCTGGGATTCGCGAAGGTGGACCACCACCGGGCGATCCGCTGCGGTTTTCCCGAGGTGATCTACTGCGAGGGCAAGACCATCGAGCAGTTGCGGTCCATCGTCTCCAAGCGGCTGGAATCGGGCGGCAATCTTCTGGGAACACGGGCAACCGTGGAAATGTACAAAGCAGTCGCCGCCATGTTTCCATCTGCCCAGTATCACGAGATTGCCAAGGCTATCACGGTCCGTCAGCAGGAGGCACAGTGGTCGGCGGGGACCGTGGCGATCATCGCGGCTGGTACCAGCGATTTGCCCGTGGCGGAAGAAGCCAGGGTTACGGCCGAAATCATGGATCAGCGTACGCGGATGATTGTGGACGTGGGAGTGGCCGGCCTTCACAGGCTGCTGGCTTATGCCCAGGATCTGCAGTCGGCCAGCGTGGCGGTGGTGGTCGCGGGCATGGAAGGGGCGTTGCCCAGTGTCGTGGGCGGGCTGGTGGACTGCCCGGTGATTGCCGTGCCCACCAGCATCGGATACGGGGCGAGTTTTCACGGCCTGGCCGCCCTGTTGGGGATGCTCAATAGCTGTGCCGCCGGCGTGTCCGTCGTGAACATCGACAACGGGTTTGCCGGCGGGTATATCGCGGCCCTGATCAACCGTCGGGCGGGTAGTCGGTCGGACGGGCCCTGAGACGGCGGAAGGCGAATCAGCGTCATGCCCGAAGACGTACAGTACATCACGAAGATCCCGTCCCTGCCTGTCCGCCCCGACGACGCTCACAAAGGGGACGTGGGCCGATTGGTGATCATCGGCGGTCGGTTGGATCAGGTGGGCATGGTCGGGGCGCCGGCGTTCGCCGCCAATGCGGCCCTTCGGACGGGCTGCGGACTGGTACAGATCGTTACCAGCGCGGCGGCCCAGCCCATCATCGGTCTTCTGGCCCCCTGCGCGACGACCCGAGCCCTTCCTGCAGATGCCTCCGAGTCTCTGGCAGCACTGGCAATCCAGTTCGGCGCGGATGTAGTGGCGATCGGTCCCGGACTGGATCCGACGGTTCAGCCAGTACAACTGGACAGCCTGGTGGCCGAGTTTTCCGGCGGCATCGTTATTGATGCGGACGGCTTGAACCTGCTTGCCCGCATGGGTCGGTGGAAAGCGGCATGGCCGCATCAAGTCGTACTGACACCACACCCCGGGGAGATGCGCCGGTTGTTGGAGGGATGGGGGGTGCAGGCCGATCCGCAGAACCGCCAGGATATGGCCGTCAAAATGGCCCGGGCGTCCGGGGCCGTCGTCGTTCTGAAAGGGGCGGGCACGGTGGTGACGGATGGAACCCGGGTGTACGTCAACCTGAGCGGGAACTCGGGGATGGCCACGGCCGGTGCGGGGGACGTACTGACCGGGATCATCGCGTCCCTTATGGGCCAGCAGCTTCTTCCATTCGATGCGGCGGTACTGGGAACATATGTGCATGGCTTGTCCGGGGACATCGTGGCGGAGGAAATCGGGCGATTGTCCCTTCTGGCGACCGATCTGATCGAGTTTCTGCCGGATGCCTTGTGTGACGTGGCGGCAGATCCCGGGGAGTGAGGCTGGCGAAGCGCCCCACCTGTTCGAGAAGGGCGATTGGTAGCGGCGAATGGTCTTCAAAACGCCCTTGGTGTTCGCCGGGGAGGCAGATGGTCTCACGTCGGCAACCTCCGGGCGGTCCTTGATCCGGCTGAAATGGAGCAGGTGACGTCGAACCGGATCGCCTCGACCGACGCGATGGGGCCTCAGAACGCTTCAATGGCGGTGGGGCCTGCCGTTTTCCTTACGCTTGTGGCCACGCGGGGACATGCTACCACAGATACCCGCCGTGACCCCGCCAACACGTCCGAAACAGCGCAAAAGAGCGAGAATCTGCGAAAGTTGGGTTAAACCGTCTCCGGGTACCAATCCGATAAGGGTGGGAGTATGCAGCGTAACTGTGGCGCGGTATCGAGGCGCTCGATCCGAGAGTGCCCCGCGACGTGTTTGCGCATGGTTTGCCACGATTCGTATCACGGATCGGCAAGCCGGCTTCCGAAGTGGTTTCGATCGGCATGGTCCGTCGGAGCCTGACGAGCAGCAACAATTCCGCTCTGTCAGGTCCGCTCTATCAGGCGGCAGCAAATGAATTCGAAACATGGACTGGGACAACTGGTGTGGCTCGCCCTGGGTGTGTCACTTGTCGGTCTGTTGTGCGTGCCGGCGCTGGGCCAGAGTTCCCCGCCCCCGGCCTCCGTCGAGCCAACCGCTTCGCCCCCGGCGGAGCCGGAGCCGACCCCTCCTCCCCCCGCGCCCGCCGAACCGGCGGCGGCTCCGAAAGAGGCCGCGCCCTATGATATCCGGACGACCAAGAAACTGCTCGGCGATCCGGGCGGGTTGCGTTCCGCGCTGGAGGATGTGGGGATTGTGTTTGATCCGGTCCTGGGCACGGCGTTTTCGATCAACACCCGCGGCGGAGCGAACACGCATCACGCGCACGACATTACGGGGCAGATGTTCCATAACATCATCCTGGATTTCGACAAGATGTTCGGGCTCAAGGGTGGGTCGTTCTTCTTCCGGGGCATCCAGGCCTGGAACGACGGCATCCGCCCGGATGTGGGCTCGATGAGCCAACCTTTCTTCGTGATCGGCGGTCCCACGGACAAAACCATCGAGATTGACAAGTGGTGGTATCGGCAGCGATTGTTCGACGACCGGCTGGAGTTCCGGCTGGGCAAGTTGCTGGCGTCAGACCTGGTGGATCGCAATGCGATTGCGGACAACATGCTGACCGAGTTCTGCAGTCAGATGTTCTACCTCAACCAGTCGATTCCGGACACCCGGGGCCTGGGCGCGTTCGTGCGCGCCTGGCCGGTGGACTGGCTGTACCTCCAGGCGGTGGCCGTCGATCCGGATACCGATCTGCACAAACACCGGCACGGGACCAGCGGTTTTGAGACCGCCTTTCACGGCACGGCGCATTTCCGCACGTATTTCGAGTTCGGCCTGCTGCCCAACAAGCTGCCGATGGACTGGGCCAAGCGGCTCTACCCGGGCAACTACCGATTCGGCCTGTGGTACGATCCGGCATCCAAGCAGGTCTTCTTTGACGACCTGGGCGGCTTGCGTGCGGCGCGGCGGCAGAGCGGGGATGTGGGCTGGTATTTCAACTTCGACCAGATGATCTGGAAGGAGAAGCCTTCCGAGCCGACGGACAAACAGGGCTTGAGCATTTTTGCCCGCTACGGGTTCGCCCATCCGGAAGTGAACCGGATCAACCACTTCTGGTCGACGGGCGCCGCCTACACCGGTTTGATTCCGGGCCGGGACAAGGACACGCTGGGTTTTGCGGTGGGCCAGAGCATTCTATCCAAAACCCTGCGTCACAACGTGAACGCACTGGCGGACCGGGAAACGGTGTACGAGCTGTATTACGCGATTTCCGTCACGCCGTGGTGTCTGATCACACCTGACCTGCAGGTCATCACGAATCCGGGCGGCAACAAGAACGCCCATGACGCCCTGGTGGCCGGCGTGCGGGTTCGGATCGAATTCTGATACTCTATGGATACCTGAAACGCGGAGATTCAGATTATGACCGGAAGCCGTATGTTGCGAAAACTGAAGCTGGGCATTCTGACCACGGTCCTGGCTGGTGGGACTCTCTTCAACTCATGGTGCACGGCCCAGGACATTCAGAAGAACCTCGTGGCCGGCGCCCTGACGTACGTGAAGAACGGCTCACAGTCTTTCTTCGATACGTGGATCCCGATGAAGGACATCTGGGCCGACCTGTTCCAGAGGGAATAGGACGGGCCGGCCAGGCAGCTCGCGGCGGGGCGAACGGGACTATCGGTCGCTCCGTCGCGCGTTCTCCTCTCCTTCGCCGCGCCGGCCGGTCGTGTTGTTTCTGCCCGGCGCGGTTTTCGGACGCAGCGCGGTTCGGCGTCCGGCCCGTCCGTATTCCGGCGTTTGCTTCCCCCGCGGTTATATTTGACGCTTGTTCCGCACGATCGCCGTGTGGAGCAACGGGGGGATGCGAAGCGCCAAAGCCCTTCTACTGATATTGGGACTCCTCCTGCTGGTCGGGTGCCAGGGACCGACATTGTGCTTCCGGACCGGGCGGATGCTCTCGCCGGAGGCCCAGGCCCTGGCTGGCGATCGGGCCGCGCCGGCTGTGGAGGCCCGCTACGGGGGTATTTTTCGTGACGCGGCAGCGGAGGCCCGCCTGCTGGCGATCGCGGAGCGCCTGGCCGCTTCCACGCCGGCCCTGCGGACGGCCTACCACGTTCGACTGCTGAAAAGCAACCGGCTGAACGCCTGCTCATTGCCCGGCGGGCGGCTTTATCTGACTCGCGGTTTGTATCTGCGGCTCGATGACGATGCCCAATTGGCCGCGGTACTGGCTCACGAGATGGCACACATCGTCCGCAAGGACCACTTCCGGCCGTCCTGCGGGAACTGCGACGAAGCCCTGGCACGGGAAAAGAAGGCCGACGCGGAGGCAGTGGGATTCCTCCGTCGGGCGGGGATTGAACCCCGGTCGCTCGTGACGGTGCTGCATACCATCCGGCACGTCCAACCGCCCGGCTGGTCTGATAGCCGCATTGCGGAAATCCGGCGTCAACTGGACGATATCGCGGGCGACGCCAGGCCGGCTCGGTGCGACCTATAACCCGTTCTTCTCACGCACGTTACGCGCTGTACGGGTGTTGACTTGGCCGGCACCGTCTCTCTATCATGATGCAACGGGAGGGGTCTGCTGCGGATGCATCCTCTCACGCCGCAGAGTGCCGGTTGCCGTACATGCGAGGCACCGGCCTGAGAGAAGTGTTTGAGCACGCATGTCTCGAGGGAGGATCTGATCATGAAGAAGGCGATTATTCATTCCATGCTTTCGCTGGCCCTGTTGGTCGTCGGCCTGTTCGCCGTTGCCTGCGCGCCGGAGGCGACGTCACAGGAACTGGCCGGCCAGGAACACCCCCGGCACCAGACCGGTCTGGAGAGCCAGGTTTCCGACTATTGAGGGCGTGAGCGCCGGAGTGGGGGGTTTGCTCGTGACGCCGTCATGACGCGCGCGGACGATGTGTCTGGCAGCGCCGCGTCATGACACTCACTGCCTCGGCTCCCGTCGCTCGACAGGGTAAAACGAATCGCGTCCACGTTCGCGCCGCACCGGCATCGAACGTGGACGCGCGTTTTCCGGAACCCGCCCTTGGCCCACCGGCCGGGCCGCGTGCTACTCCTTGCCCGGCACGGACGGTTCCGCCTCTTTCGGAGCGTCCGCCGCCGGCGCCGGGGCAACCGGCTCGACCTCGAGGCGAATCATCCGGTCCGGCTTGTGGTAGCGCTCGAAGGCCTCTCGAACCTCCTCGGCCGTGGCCTTTTCGTAGGCTTCCGCGTCCTCCTGAATGTCTTTGAGGGATCGCCCCTGGAAATCGAGTGTTCCCAGCACGTTGACCCAGTACGACGGCTCCTTGCGACGCTTGTCCAGATCATTGGCGATCTGCTTCCGGGCCGTCTGCATTTCCTCTTCAGACGGTCCCTTCCGGCCGAATTCGCCGAAAATGGCCAGCACGGAGGAGGCCAGTTCGCCGGCTTTTTCGGGTGTTGTCGGCGCGGCGGCGAAGAACAATCCCGCGTCCTTGTAGGCCGAGGAGGGTCGGTTGCTGGCTCCGATGGAGTAGACGAGCTGTCTCTCCTCGCGAATCTCCTTGATCAGGCGGCTGCTGAGAATCTGGCTGGCGATTTCAAGACTGCGGACATCCCGGACATTCCGCTCCTCGCAGCCGAAGAAGCCCGTCAGCACGAAGGCGGTCGGCGTGAGTGTCTCCACGGACGATTGCCGTTCGTGCGGCCCCGGGCTTCGCTGGAGAATTCGTTTGGCGTCGATCCCCGGGGCCTGTCGGGGACGGACCGGAAGCGAACCGAGGTATCGCGTGATCAGGTCGCGGGCCGATTCCCACGGCAGTTCACCGACAACAGCCACCTCAATCGGCGCCTCTTTCCGCAGGTGGTCAAACCATTTCTGGGCCGCATTCAGGGAAAGGGCGCTCACCTGTTCCGGCGTCAGCAGTTTCAATCGGGGGTCGCCCCCGCCCATCACTTCCCGCATGATTCGGATGAGACGAAACTGCGGCTGCGTCTCGCCCTGCTGGAGATCCTCGATGGTCGACTGGCTCCACACGTCAAACGCGGACGGCTCCAGGCGGCCGTCGGTCAGCAGGGCGTACGTCAGTTGGAGGCCGGTCTCGATGTCCGCGGGCGATCCGGACAACCGGATCGCCAGAACGTCGGTCTGGGCCTGTCCCCAAAGACGGAATTGTTTGCCCGTGATCAGGTCGCGGATGTCCGTGGAGGCGAGCCGGCTGGTGGCCGGCTGACTGAGTATCTGGGCCGCCGCCTCCGTTATGCCACGGTTGGCTGCGGACTCGTCAATTTCCCCGCCCGCCAGGTTGATGGCGATGAGGACCTCGTCTTTCTTGTAGTCCATGAAGCGGTGGTGCAACCGAACGCCGTTTTCCAGCCAGGCCGAGGTGATGCCCAGTTCCGCGTCGACGGTCTGCTCCGCGATTTTTCCGGGCTCGGGGAGCTGGGTCAGCAGGGAGTCAGGCCGTTCTTCGTCCACGATCGGCGTGGTCTTGCGGGCCAGGGCGGCCCGGGCCGCGGCCAGCACAGCCTCTTCCGCCGGAAGCGGCAGGTCGTCGCGTCGGGGAAGAGTCAGCACATAGGCGAAGCGCCCGGACGTGAAGTTCGCCGCGAAGGCCCTGTTCACGTCCTCCAGAGTGATCGCCGGCAGATACTTCTCGATCAGATCGAGGCGCTGGCGGGCCGACAGAATGGTATCCCCGTTGGCCACGGCGGCGTTGTAGCGCATGAGGAACGCGCGGGCGTTGGTGGTCGTTTCCCGCTCCACGGCCAGTTTGGCGCTGGAGAGGATGTCCTTGCGGGCCAGTTCCAGCTCGCGGTTCGTGAAGCCGTGTTCCACAGCTCGCTGGATCGCCGCTACGAGCTGATCAAGCATCTTCTCCCAGTTTTTCGGTTCGCCGGCGGCAGAGGCCGCGATACCGGTTGCCTGTGCGAAAAAGCTGAAGACGGCCGCGTGGCCCTCGCGGTACGCGGCCTCCCCCTTCTGAACGGACTCCTCCATGCGACGGTTCACGACCCAGGATCCGATCCTCTCGATCAGGTCGCGGCGGAACGCGCTCTCGGTAGTCACCGGGCCGCGGCCCGGGTCCACACGCATCATCTCGACTTCGGCGGTGGTGATTTCGGGATCGGACACGACGATGGCGCGGGTTTCCGTGAACGGCGCGATCTCCGCCAGGCGCTGTTTCGGCGGCGGGGCCTCGGATTTGCGGGCGCCGAAGTGCTTGCGGATCAGAGGAATCTGGGCTTGGGGGTCCGCATCTCCGACGACGATCAGCGTCATGTGCTCCGGCCGGTACCATGTGCGGTAGTACGATTCGAACTGTTCCTTCGTGAACTTCTCCACCTGTTCCACCAGGCCCAGCGGCAGGCGCGCGGCAAACCGCGATCCGGGCAGCAGTCTGGGGTACAGCTCCTCCTGGATTCGCTGCTCCGGGCTCTTGCGGGCCGTGATCTCCTCCAGGATTACGCCCCTTTCTTTCTCGATCTCCTCCGTCAGCAGCAACAGGCGGAATGCCTGGTCCGACAGACACAGCATCGCTTTGTCGACGGTCGCCTCCTGCGTGTCCGGCGTGTACAACTGATAGGCCGTCTGGTTGAAGCTTGTGAAGGCGTTGATATCGCCGCCAAATTTCATGCCGATGCTCTCGAAGTATTCCACGACCTTGCCGGGCGGAAAGTTTTCGGATCCGTTGAACGCCAGGTGTTCCAGGAAGTGGGCCATGCCGCGCTGGTCGTCGTCTTCGTTGAGTGAGCCGGTGTCCACGTGCAGCATCAGGGCCATTTTTCCCGGCGGATTGGCGTGCTGCCGGATGATGTAGCGGAAGCCGTTGTCCAACTGACCACAGATGAGGCCGGGGTCGCGTGTCAGCGACGCATCTTCCGCCGCGGCCGTCATGGCTGCGAAGACCAGAACCCCCAGAGACAAACCGATTCGCCAGGCGCGGACCATATTCAACACTCCTCTTGATTTCATGAACCGCAGGGACATCGTAAACCGACAGTGTAACGGAAGCGCTTCTCCCGCGCTCGCTGACCGCGTGTAAGAAGTCGTCCGGATCGGTCATTCCGGGGTTACGCCCGTGGGATGACGCTCCGTTCGGCTGGCGACGGTCTGTTCGTGCTCGAGCAGAAACTTCTTGCGCCACAGACCGCCGCCGTAGCCATGGAGCGCTCCGGCGGCGTTGATCACACGGTGACAGGGAAGAATGATGGCGATGCGGTTGGCCCCATTGGCGGCACCGACCGCGCGCGAGGCGCCGGGATGGCCGATCCGCCTGGCCAGCTCGCCATAGGAGATGGTTTGAGCGTAGGGGATCGTCCGGAGCCCCTCCCAGACGGCCCGCTGAAAATCGGTGCCGCGCACATCGAGGGGAACACCGAAGTGGCGCAGGCCGCCTGAGAAGTACGCGGCGAGTTCTCTTTCGGCGCGGTCGAGATGGGTGTTCGATCCGTCTGTCAGCGTCACGTCATACCGCTCGGCGAGCGATGCCACGTCGCTTTTGGTGCTGTGATCGTCAAACGTGGCCAGGCACAGTCCGATGTCGGTGGCCGCCAGGCGCAGCGGGCCGATCGGACTGGCGACGGTCGTCGTATGCAAGAATCGCACGGCGGTGTCCTCCCGGCGTCACTGGACGCCCTGGGCGGCGGTCATGATCGCGGCAGGCCGGCCCCGACCGCCCGGACAAAAGCGGCCGCCCGGTCCGCATCCACGGGTTCGTCGCAACGGTGTTCCGGCTTGAGGCTTGATCCCACGATGACGCCGTCGGCGTGGCGCAGCAGTTCCGTCACGGTCTGTTCCGTGGCGCCGCTGCCGACAAGCAGGGGGCGGTCCGGCACCACGCTTCGCACGCGGCGCAGGTCGTTCAGGTCGACGCCGCGCCCGGTCGTGGGTCCGGACACGATGAGCATGTCCGCCTGACCGCGGTAGGCCGTCTCTTCCGCCGCCAGGCCGATGTCCGGCTGACTCAGGGGCGTGGCGTGCTTGACGTGCACGTCCGCCAGAATGCCGATGTCGCGACCCAGGCGTTGGCGCAGCCGCAAGGTGTCGGCCGCCCGGCCCTCGATGATTCCCTGATCCGTGGCGGCCACGCCCACGTGAATGTTGACCCGGATGAACGCGGCCCCGATCGATGCCGCGATGGCCAGGGCCGCGGCCGCGTCGTTGCGCAGCACGTTGAGGCCCACGGGCACGCCGACCACCTGGAGCACTTCCCGGGCGGCCACCGCCATGGATGAAATCGTGACAGGGTCCACCCGGTCCGCCGCGAACGGGGCATCGCCGAAGTTTTCCACGATAACCGCTCCGAAGCCGGCGTCGGCGAGCACTCGCGCGTCGGTCACCGCCCGCTGAATGATCGCATCAAGCGGCAGGCGGTTCCGCGGGCTGCCCGGCAGAGCCGGCAGATGCACCATGCCGATCAGGATGGGTCGAGGCAATTCAATCATGGCGAACCCGGTCCCCGGGGGCACGGCGAGCATAGCCGCCGGCTGCCGTGTGTCAATCCGGTCACATCGATCGGGTCGGCGCCGCCATCCCCCGGTCGGTGATCATCGCTTATAATCCCCGGCCGATGGCGGCGCACGCGGACCATTTCTTCTTTTCCGAACGGCGACACCGTTTCGCGGCGGCGCTTGTCTGCGCCATCCTGGCTGCGGCCTGCTATCTCAACACCCTGCGGAACGATTTCGTTCAGGACGATCATCCGATCATCGTGAACAACCCGCTGGTCACGGAACCGGGACAATGGACGCGGATCTGGCAGACTCACTACTGGCACCAGTTCGAGCAGGAGTCTCTTCACCCGGACCTCTTGTATCGGCCCGTCAGCATTCTGTCCTATCGGATCAACCGCGCGGTGCTGGGCCCCCGGCCGCTGGGTTTTCATCTGGTCAACATTCTGCTTCATGCCCTGGTGACGGGGCTGGTGGTCCGGCTGGTCTGGCGCATGTGCCGGCTGCCGGCCTGCGCCGTCATGACCGGGCTGCTGTTTGCCACGCTGCCCATTCACACGGAGGCCGTGGCAAACGTGGTGGGTCGGGCGGAACTCCTGGCCTCCCTGTTTCTCCTGCTGGCGTTATACGCATTTGAGCCGCGTGCTTCCGGCGCGCCGGCGATCCGTGCGGCGTGGTGGTTCGCCGGTGGCGCGGCCGTCTTCCTGGCGCTGGGCTCCAAGGAGACCGGGGCCGCCGCGGTCGTGCTGGTGCCGCTGTCCGGCTGGTACTGGTCGCGCCGGGAGGCGACATCGCCGGGTGGCCGATCGGGACGCATCGGCGCCCCGCTGGCGGCCGCTCTGGCACTGGCGGCATATGTTCCGCTGCGTTTTATTGCTCTTGGCGGACGACTCCACCAACCCTTGACCGTCAGCAAGACGACGAACGTGATGGTGGACGCGACGTGCTGGGAGCATGTGTGCGGCGTTCTGCAACTCTGGGGCATGTACTGGGCCCGGACCTTCTGGCCGCGACGGCTGACCGCGGACGTGACCATCAATGAAGTGCAGTTGGCGGACTCTCTGCTTCAACCACACGTAGCGCTCGGGATTCTGGTAACGCTGGGAATCGGCTGGGTGGTGTTCTGGGCGTGGCGGCGTCGGTTCCGTGAACCCGCTTTCTGGGCCGCGGGTCTGCTGTTCAGCTATCTGCCGGTCTCCAACGCGCTGGTTCTGATCAAGACGTTTCTGGCGGAGCGGACGTGGTATCTGCCTTCCATCTGGGCGGTCATGCTGTGTGCCTGGGCGGTCTGCGTGCCGGGTCTTCGCCTGCACGATCCGGGGAGCCGTCGGCCCGTCTGGATTCGCTCCACGGTCGCTGTGCTTTGCGTCGTGGTTGTTCTGGCGGGCGGAGGACGTTGCCTTCTGCGGAATACGGAATGGCGTGATGACGGGACGCTGATCCAGGCGACCTATCGCGACAGCCCCCGAAGCATCAGAGCGATGCTGAGCTACGGATCGTGGCTGATCGAGGCCGGCCGGCGCGACGAGGGAATCGCGTTGATCCGAAAGGCGATCCTGATTGACCCGGGATTCATTGAAGCTCATCGTGTGCTGGCCGCGGAGCTGACGCGGGCCGGCGACCTGCCGGGCGCGCTGCATCATCTGCTGATTGCCGACACGCAGACTCCCGGACATCCTCCCACGCAGGCCCTGCTGGCCCGGGTGCGATCGGCGCTTGCCGATCACTGGGCAGCGCAGATTCAGGAACGGCAGGCGCGGCTTGGGGAGAACCCGGACGACCTGGACGCGTTGGTCGCTCTGGCGGATGTGCTGGCCGAGGCCGGCCGCCCGGAGGAGGAGATTGCGCGGCTGGAGGCGTCTCGGTCCCGGTTTCAGAGCCGGCCGCGTTTTCTGTATCGGCTGGCGACGGCCTACGCGATGGCGGCCCGGCGTGAAGAGGCGATCGCCTGCTATCGCCAGGCGAGGGCCCTGGCGCCGGAGGATCCCGTGATGGCCGTGGAACTGGCCATGCTCCTACTGGAGCAGCAGACCGCGGAGGGCCTCGACGAAGCCGACCGGTTGACAGCCGAAGCGATGCAGCGCGGAGCCCACCTGGTGCCGGTGATCATGGCCCGGGCCGAGGTCCTGGCCCTGCGCGGTCGCCGACGGGAGGCGGCGAGCCTTTACCGCATGCTGGCGTCGGCCCTTGCGGTAACGGATCCGCTGCACGAACGCTGCAGGCTTCGCGCGGAGTTTCTGGAGCGATAGGTCGCCCCCCACGCGGCCCCGGCCGAAATCACAGGCCCACCCACGATGGAATCCAGTGGATCGCGGCCTGGAGGAAGATGAGCGCATACAGGCCGGCCACCAGGTCGTCTCCCACGACACCCCAGCCGCCCGGCGAGCGTCGCTCGATCCAATTTGCCGGCGGGACCTTCACGATGTCCAGCGCCCGTTCCAGAAGGAACCCACCAAGCACCAGTTGCCAGGTCGGCGGAACCGCGGTCATTGCCACGAAGAAGCCCGCCAGCTCGTCCAGCACCAGTTTGCGGGAGTCGTGCTCGCCCAGAATGCGGTCACCCACCTGATGCACCCAGACCGCCGCCAGGGCGAATGCCGCGGTCACGACCACGTACGCCCAGACCGGCAGGGAGTGCATGAGCAGATAAAGCGGGATGCCCGCGAGGGCGACGGCCACTGTTCCCGAAGCGGGTGCGTGTCCCAGCGGGCCGATGGAGCCGACTCGCACGAGCCATTTCTGTCCTGGTGTGGGCGGATCCTTCATGGGTCACGCTCCGCGTCTGCCAATGCCGCCCTTCGCCGCACAGGTCAACCGGTCTGTTCGCGGGGGCGCCCGCCGGCTGCCTTGCCGCATAGGGGCCGGCGGAATACTATGCCCGACCGGGCTTGCCAACAAGAACCCAAGGGCCGACGCATGCAATCACGCTTTCTGGACGCGCTGAACGAACGAGTGCTGGTGTTTGACGGTGCGATGGGCACCACCATCCACGCGCTGGATCTGCCGCTGGATGACTACCAGGGGCTGGAAAACTGCAACGAGATTCTGGTCCGGACGCGGCCGGATGTGATTCGCCGGATTCACGAGTCCTTCCTGGCCGTTGGATGCGATGCCGTCGAAACCAACACGTTCGGCGGCAGCCGGCTGACCCTGGGTGAGTTCGGACTTGCGGAGCAGACTCGCCCGTTGAATCGGCTGGCCGCCGAGATTGCCCGACAGGCCTGCGATGCCTTCTCCACGGCGGACCAGCCGCGCTTCGTGATCGGCTCCGTCGGCCCGGGCACGAAGCTCATTACGCTGGGGCAGATCGACTGGGATCCTCTTCACGAGAGCCTGGCCGAACAGGTGCGGGGTCTGCTGGACGGCGGCGTGGATGCCCTGATCATCGAGACCTGCCAGGATATCTTGCAGGCCAAATGCGCCATCGTCGCGGCCCAGGATGTGATGGCCGAGCGCGGACACGAGGTGCCGATCATCTGCTCGTTTACCGTGGAGACCACCGGAACGCTCCTGGTCGGCACCGAGCCGGCGGCTGCGGTGACGGCGCTGGAAGCGTTCGACGCGGTGAAGGTGATCGGCATCAACTGCGCGACCGGACCGCAGGAGATGGCCGAGCACGTGCGGGTCGTTGCGGGCATGACCGACCGGTTCGTGGCCGTCCTGCCGAACGCCGGGTTGCCCCAGGTGGTGGACGGCCGGACGCACTACGCCCTCACGCCGGAGGAGTTGGCCCGCCGACTGGAGGAGTTCGTGCGGGACGACGGCGTGAACATCGTCGGCGGCTGTTGCGGCACGACGCCCACGCACATGGCCCGCGTGGTGCAGTCCATCGGACGGCGGGCGCCGCGGGAACGCTCGCCGAAAGGCGAGCCGGCCGTGACCAGCCTCTATCAGGCGGTGCCCATTCGCCAGGAGAACACGGTACTGTCCGTAGGCGAGCGAACGAACGCCAACGGCTCGCGCAGGTTCCGTGAACTGCTGGCCGCCGGCGACGTGGACGGCATGGTGCAGATGGGGCGCGAGCAACTCCAGGACGGAAGCCACCTGCTGGACGTCTGCACGGCCTACGTGGGGCGGGACGAAACGGCGGACATGGAGAAGGTGATCCGGCGTTTCCGCACGGACGTGCCGGCGCCGCTGATGATCGACAGCACCGAGCCGGCCGTTTTGGAGGCCGCCCTGAAGCTGGTCGGCGGCAAATGCGTGATCAACTCGGTGAACCTCGAGGACGGGCAGGAGAAGTTCGATCGGATCTGTCGCCTGGCGCGCCGGTACGGCGCCGCCCTGGTCGCCCTGACCATCGACGAGGACGGCATGGCCAAGACCGCCCAGCGCAAGCTGGAGATCGCCCGCCGCATCTGCACGCTGGCGACCCAGCGCCACGGGATCCGCCGTTCAGACCTGATCTTCGATCCGTTGACCTTCACCATCTGCACGGGCAACGCGGACGATCGCCGTCTGAGCGTCGAAACGCTGGAGGCGTTGTGGCGGATCAAGGCCGATCTGCCCGGGGTGCATACGCTGCTGGGCGTTTCGAATGTGAGTTTCGGACTCCAGCCGGCCGCCCGTCGCGTGCTCAACAGCGTGTTCCTGCACCATGCGTATGAGGCCGGGCTGGACGCGGCCATTCTGCACGCCAGCGGGATCATGCCGCTGTTCAAGATTGACGAACGGCAGCGGCAGGTCGCGGAAGATCTGATCCACGATCGCCGCCGCGACGGCTACGACCCGCTGACGGAATATGTGAAGCTCTTTCCGGATGCGCCGGCCTCCCGGCCGGAGAAAACCGAGGCGCCCCGAAGCGTGGAGGAGCGGCTCAAGCACCGCATCATCCACGGCAACCGCGTGGGCCTGGAAGACGACCTGCTCGAGTGCCTGAGCACCACGCCGGCTCTGGACATCATCAACGACATTCTGCTGGACGGAATGAAGACCGTGGGAGACCTCTTCGGTGCGGGGCAGATGCAGTTGCCGTTCGTGCTGCAATCGGCCGAGACCATGAAGGCCGCGGTGGCGTTTCTGGAGCCCCACATGGACCGCGCGGTCGAGTCGGAGCGCGGACGCATCGTGGTGGCCACCGTGCGCGGCGACGTGCACGACATTGGCAAGAACCTCGTCGACATCATCCTGACCAACAACGGATACGTGGTGCACAACCTGGGCGTCAAGCAGCCGGTGAACCGCATGCTGGAGGCGTTCGAAACCCACAAGGCCGACGCCATCGGCATGAGCGGATTGCTGGTCAAGTCGGCGGTCGTCATGGGGGAGAACCTCGACGTGCTGCGCGAGCGGGGCGTTCGCGTGCCCGTCATCCTCGGCGGCGCCGCGCTGACCCGCAAGTACGTGGAGGAAGATCTGCGTCCGCGCTACGACGGGCCGCTCTATTACGCCAAAGACGCCTTTGACGGCCTGGAACTCATGAACCGGATCGTGGCCGGAGAGGTTCCCTCCGCCCCCCGGCCTGACCGCCGGCCGTCCCGCGTTGCGCCCGAGGCGCCAGGGCCCATGCCCGCCCGCTCCGGGATCGCCCGCGACGTGCCCGTCCCCACGCCGCCGTTCTGGGGCCGGCGGGTCGTGGAGCAGGTCGAGTTGCGGGCGGTGGTGCCCTACATCAACCGCAAAATGCTCTTTCAGATCCACTGGCAATACAAACGGGCCGGCCGGCCGAAGGAGGAATACGATCGGTTCGTGGCCCAGGAGGTCGAACCGGTCTTTCGCGACCTGCTGCAGCGGTGCGATCGGGACGGCATCATCCGGTGCCAGGCCATCTACGGCTACTGGCCCTGTCAGGCCGACGGCGACCTTCTGCTGGTCTATGATCCGAACAATCCCGCCCAGTGTCTGGCCGAGTTCGAGTTTCCCCGGCAGCGGAAAAGGCCGTATTGGTGCCTCAGCGACTTCTTCCGCCCGGTGGACAGCGGCGAGATGGACGTGGTGGCGTTGCACGTTGTGACGGCCGGTCGGCGCGTGACGGAGGTGGCGCACGAGTGGCTGACGGCGAACCGGTATCGGGACTACCTGCACCTGCACGGGCTGGGTGTGGAGACAGCCGAAGCGCTCGCGGAATACCTCCACAAGCAGATCCGCATGGAACTGGGCATCGCCGGGCAGGATGCCCGCGAGATCGAACGGCTGTTCCAGCAGGGATACCAGGGCAGCCGCTACAGCTTCGGCTACCCCGCCTGCCCCCGTCTCGAAGACCAGGTGAAGATCTGGCCGCTGCTCCGCCCGGAACAGATCGGCCTGACCCTGTCCGAAGGGTTCCAGATCGACCCGGAACAGAGCACCACCGCCCTGATCTGTCATCACCCCGAAGCGAAGTACTTCAACGTTCGCTGATCCGGGAACGGCACAACGGGCAGGAGCGTGCGGCGGTGTCGTTTTTCCATCGCGTCCGTTTTCAGCCACCCGTCGGCCGTGTAGAATACGCTCCTGTGGGACCGGCTCTTCGGCCGGTCGCCCGGGTGTGATTGCACAAAGGAGACTGTGTATGCGTTCGCGTTTGCTCTGCGCAGTAGCCCTGGTATGCACTCTGATCATCGGTTTGGGATGCAACGCCGGCGGCGGCGGTGGCGGAGGAGGAGGCGGCGCCACCCGTCCGAACCTGGCCCAGTATCAACTGGACGGCAGCCATCCGCAGATGGAGGCGGACATTGCCGCCGTGACTTCGGCCTACAATGCGGCCCTGGTGTGCGTCGGCGACGACAACGTCAGCTTCACCGACCAGCAGAATCTGGATGCCCTGAAAGCCTCATACACCGGCGCGGCCGACGATTTCCCCGCCTACGTGGCCCAATCCCGGCAGCGCATCGAGAAGGGCTCCGAAGAAATCTGCACCTACGATCTCGGCGACGATGCCACTCTCGACGCGCTGATCGCCACCATTACCGCCGACCGCAATCGCGGCCGCGAATGCCGGGGAGAAGACCCCACCTTCACGGACGCGATTTCGCTGGACTACCTCAAACACGGGTATCTCTCTCGGATTCTCAATTTCGACAACATGACCGAGGCCGCTGAAGTTCTGGCCCGCGACATCACTTTGCTGGCTGACGAGGTGTGCAAAGAGCAGTAACTCGCATGCCGCCTGGTTCTGCGTTCCCGGCCGGCGCGTCCGGTGTGACGTGACCTGGCGGTTTTCCGCCGAAATGACAGGTGTCCGAGCGGGAGGGCTGCGGCTCTGTCTCCCGGTGCGCTCTCGTCATCCATCGTCCGCGGGTGTATCCTGATGCGGCCGGTTCGCGGCGGGCGCGGAACCGGGGCGAGCGCAGCGGCGTTGCTGCGGCAAGAATGGATGGACCGTTGGTCACCATACACAGGAGACCGAGCCATGACATCCGTACGGATCCGAAGGTCGTTTGTCGTTTCGCTGGTTGGGGTGCTGGCGCTGTCTGTCGGGTGCGACAACCAGACGGGCGGCGGAGGAGGCGGGGCCAGCACCAACGAAAACAGCATCAATGACAATAGTGTTAATGACAACAATGTCAATGACAACAACGTCAATGACAACAATGTCGACAACACGAATGACAGCGGCACGGAGCCGCAGGCGCCGCAGGGCGGTCTGGTGGCGGGGCGCGCCGCGACGGCCGCGTTTGATTCCGTTCCGGCCGCCGCCTTTGCGCAGGCCAAGGCGAAGCTGCACGTCTTCTACGGCCGCACGTCGCACGGAAGTCAGCTTGTGACCGGAATGAACATGCTGGATACGGGCGCCGGCTCGCTGGACCTCGAGGAGGACAGCGCCGACCTGGGGCACGAGGGCGACACCGGCTGGGCCGAAACGACCCGCAATCGGCTTGATCGGCAAGGCAGCAATATCAACGTGGTCGTCTGGTCATGGTGTGGCGGCGTGAGCGACAACACGCAGGCCGGCATCGACACGTACTTGACCACGATGAGTCGGCTGGAAGAGGACTACCCCGGCGTGGTTTTCGTATACATGACGGGGCATCTGGACGGCAGCGGCCAGGCCGGCAACCTGAACGCGCGTAACGATCAGATCCGCGACTATTGTCGCGCCCACGGCAAGGTGCTCTTCGATTTCGCCGAGATCGAGAGCTACGACCCGGACGGCAACTACTACCCGGACGAATCCGACGGGTGCGCCTGGTGCGCAACCTGGTGCACGTCTCACGAATGCCCTACGGGCAATTGCGTGAACGATTCCGACTGTGCCCACTCGCACTGCTTCAACTGCTACCAGAAAGGCCGGGCGTTCTGGTGGCTTCTGGCCCGCCTGGCCGGTTGGGAGGGGGAATAGGACAGGCGCCATCGGGGCGCCTATCACGGGCCCGGCGTCGCAGGAAACGTCGTGGAAGACCGCACACCGCCTGGTTATGAGTGAGCAGACGCCCGCCTGCGCACCGTCACCGGGCGGTCCCCACTCCGGCATTCCGTGGCGGGCAGCATTCGGCGTGTGTTCTTTTCAGCCCGCGATACCGGTCCCGAGTGCGTCGGCATACTCCTCAGCCCAAACGCGTCTCTCGTATCGCTGGCGTTCAGCCCGGAGGAGACCTCTTTCTGATTCTTCAGGCTTTTGATCGCGGTGAGGCCAGGCTGCGTTGTGCCAATGTCTGCCCGTTGGGCATCATGTTGTCCGGAGGCGGAGTGCCATGTTGCTTTCGATACTGCTTCCGCTTGCACTCGGCCACGCGCGGTCCCCGGCAATACTGACTGATGAAACCCTTGCAGGCAAGGTCGTTGGTTGACCTGTGGGCTTTGAAGAATCCACAGGTTTCCAGCAGTTCACATTCTTGAGGCATAGTTCTTATCCTGTATTCAACAACTCGAGCCTTTCCTCGCCTGGCAGCCCGCCACCGACAGGGGTGCGATGACGGTGCAGAGCTGCACGTTCGTCTGGCAGACCGCGTGTCTTCCGTCGTGCCGAGACTGTGGCGCGCCGCAGGAAGTGCATCGTCCGGTTATTACTGCCACTTTAGTAAGAGCTTCGTTTTCTACAGAATCGGTACACCAATCACGGTAGAAGGGGCCCACTCGCCCGGTGTGTTCTTGAGCGGTGGTCTTGTGATAGTGGGCCGGATGCCGTGTACGCCCGAACGGGCCTGCTACCTGCACGGATGCGTGGAAGCGTCATTCGCCTGCATCGTTCTCCACGCCAGACCACCACACAACGTCGATGGACTCTATCAGTCTGTTCTTGTCCATGCGAAGGGTAGCCCGCCCGTGCGGACGCAGCGAAATCATGCACACGTCGGAGCCTTCTTGAAGGAGTGCGTCTTCGAGCTGGGAGCCTTCCAGCAGAGAAGACAATGGTTGCCCGAGTCGTACTGCCAGCACGGAGGCGACATCGACCGAGTGCGGGGGCCGGATTTGTTCCCGCTGATCACGGATTTCCTGTTCGAGGGCCGCCCAGTTCCGCCCGTTCCAGCCGTTCTCACCCGTCGGAAGATCTCTGGTCGACCAACGCATCATCTTGCTGAATACTTCCACCTCGTGATCAGCCGTGCGCGCGGGGCCGGCTGCGACGATGGCGCAGCCGGCGCAGGAACCCGGATCCCGGAACCCGGCGCGGAAGCGCAGGCAGGCTTGTCTGGGTCTGGACACGCCGCCGCCCCATTGTACGAACGGCCGCCCCCCAGGTTGCGAGCTCCTTCGTGGTGTGTCCGGCTGACGAGTTCCACGGATCATCAACGCCGCCGTGTCCCATTCACGGCGCTCCCGTTGCGGCGGCCGGCAGGCTGCCCGAGGCAACTGCCGCGGGAAATCACCGTGCGGGCCGGTCGCCCACCGGTGCTGGCGAGGGTACAATCCCGACCCAGTGCCATCCGTTCGAGGCACCTATTCACTGCGGAGGCCCAAGAAATGCCCTCCAGGAAACGCCGCAGACGACCGCCGCCCGGCACGGCGCCGGGCACGCTGGTGGCCGATCCGTCGGCGCCCAAACCGACGGTCCAGGTCGTCACGTACGGACCCGACCGCTGCGTGGAGCAGAGCCTCCGGGACATCGCCGACGTGCGGGAGTGCCTGGACCGCTGGCCGGTCACCTGGATCAACGTGGACGGGCTGGGCGATGTGCAGATGGTGGCCCGGCTGGCCGACATCCTCGGCCTGCATCGGCTGGCGGTGGAAGACACGGTCAACACGCATCAGCGGACCAAGGTGGAGCACTATCCCCACCACCTGTTCCTCGTGCTGCATATGGCGGCGTACGAAAGCGGTCTGGAGACCGAGCAGCTCAGTCTGTTTCTGGGCCGGAACTTCGTGGTGACGTTTCAGGAAGGTCGGCCGGGCGATCCGTTTCACCCGATCCGCGAGCGTTTGCGTCAGGCGGTGGGGCACGTGCGGCAGTCGGGGGCGGATCATCTGGCGTACTGTCTGATCGACGCGGTCATCGACGGATATTTTCCGGTTCTGGAGACGATCGGGGAGCGGCTCGATGCGTTCGAGGACGAGATTCTCGCGCGTCCGAGCCGCGGGGTCGCCTCCCGCGTCCACCAGCTCAAGCGCGATCTGATGACCCTGCGGCGGATGATCTGGCCTCTTCGGGAGACGATGAACTCGCTGCTGCGCGACCCCAGCCCGCTGGTGACCGACGAGACGCGGCTGTATTTACGGGACTGCTACGACCACACCGTGCGCGTCATCGATTTCATCGAGGCGTACCGTGAGCTCGGCTCGGACCTGATGGACCTGTATCTGTCGAGCATGGGCCAGCGGATGAACGAGGTGATGAAGGTGCTGACGATCATCGCCACGATCTTCATCCCGCTGACATTCATCACCAGCATCTACGGCATGAACTTCCAGCCGGACAGGTCGCCGTGGAACATGCCGGAGTTGACGTGGTATTTCGGTTATCCGTTCGCCCTGGGCCTGATGGCGGTGCTGGCCGTCGGCATGCTCCTCTATTTCCGCCGCAAGGGCTGGTTGGGAGGGCCCGCCGGACCGCCGGACACGGATGCGGGACGGCCCGGACCGTCGGACACGGATGCGGGACGGCCCGGACCGTCGGACAAATCCGCCGGGCCGGCGAAAGAGAGATGAGGCCCGCCGCGCCGACGCGCGTTCGCCGATCCGCTCCGCTCCGTCTGGACTGCGATTCCCGGCGGGTTCACGTCGCCGCGGCCTGCTGAATGACGGTCGCGATCGTCTCGGGGGACAGCTCGCGCAGCGACGAAACCACGCGGTGGGCCCGGCCCAGCGAATCGGCGGGGTGCGTCCCGACCAGCGCGATCGCGGCGCAACCGGCGGCCCGGGCCGCCTCGATGCCGGCAGGCGCGTCCTCAACGACCGCGCATCGTCCGGGGGGAAGGGTCAGGCCTTCGGCGGCCAGTTGAAAGACCTGCGGGTGCGGCTTGCCGCGGGTGACCTCGCGGGCGGTGATCAGCGTCTGGAAGTACCGGCCGATTCCCATGCTCCGCACCACCAATTCCACGTTTTCCGGCGGTCCGGATGAACCGACCGCCAACCGGAACCCGGCCTCATGACAGGCGCGGATCAACTCCGCAGCGCCGTTGACCGCCGGCACGGCATCGCGGATCAGATCGCGGTAGAGCTCCTCCTTGCGCTCGCTCAACCGGCGAATGGTCCGGGCATCATCACAGCCGAACAGCGCGGGCACGACATCCTGGTTCTGACGGCCGAACGTGGCCTGAAACTGCTGTTCGGTGACGGGCCGGCCGATCTCCTCGGCCAGTTGCTTCCAGCTCTGCCAGTGCGGTCCGACGGAGTCCACCAGCACGCCGTCCATGTCGAGAATCAGGCCGAAGGTCGTCATACGGGTACGACTCCACAGGTTCACAGACTCTTCCGGGCCGGACCGCCCGGGGGCGTCGTATCATACGGCAACCGCTGCGACCGGCCAGCAGGGATTGCGAGCCGGGCAAGGTGGTGGTATCAGATACGCCATCGATCCCGGATGGCGCGCGGGGTCGGGCGATGTGAGTCCCTCTGACAAGGAGTTGCACGATGAATCGAGCCATGCGAGGCCTGATCGGGCTGGCGGTGGGCATGACGGTGATTATGGCCGGGTGTGCCCAGAATCAGGAGCGAATCGAAGCGTTGGAGCAGCAGAACGCCCGTTTGACCAGTGAGATGGAGAACGACAAAACTGCGCTGGCTCAGAAGGACGCTCAGATCACGAAGATGAAGCAGAGTCTGGATGAGGTGAAGGCCCAGTTCGAAAAGCTCACCGCGGACATGGTCGCCAACCAGGAGAACGCGCTTCAGGCCAGGGCACAGCACGAGGAGGCCGCCGCCAGAGCCGCGGCCCTGGAGAAGGCTGTCGAAGAAGCGAAAGCCTCCGCCGAGGAAGCTGCCCGAAAAGCGCAGGCCATGGAGGGGGAGCTGATGGAACTCCGCGCGTTCCGGCAAACCCAACTGGAAACGAAGAAGCCGGCGGCCCCGGAGGGCGAGGCAGCGCCGGAGTAGGCATTGCTGGCCGGGAGGGCGCCGTGGCGGAGCCGCGCCATCGGATATCGGGGCGAGGTTCTTCTGTCCGGCCCGGCTGCGGGGAGCTCCGATTAGGGCGCGATCAGCTCGATGTTGTGAGCGCGGTGGCCGCCCACTTCCCGCAGGCCCAGGCGAAGGGTATGGCCGGAGAGCTGCGAAGCGTCGTCCAGGGCATACTCCACCACCAGCGTTCGCCCCGGATACATGCCGTTGAAGACCCGGTATTGCCGGGGGCGCCCGTGTGCCGCCAGGAAGCCGCGGAAGCTGATGGCCTGGTTTGTCCGGTTCAGCACGCCGTGGCGGACGATG
Source organism: Planctomycetota bacterium (assembly GCA_052034525.1). Taxonomy (GTDB): domain Bacteria; phylum Planctomycetota; class Phycisphaerae; order UBA1845; family UBA1845; genus JAFGJQ01. Next base: position 5,573 of record JBPOIK010000050.1, on the reverse strand, counting down.
AGCTGGTTGCCGCGTTTGCTGGCGTATCCCCAGACCTCGATGTCCTGCAATCCGATCTCCACCTGCAGCGGAACCTCGATGTGGTAGGCCGGTTCCGAGTCAAAGTCGATGTCGGCGAACAAGGTCTTCGTGCCAGCCGATTCGTTGTGCGCGTAGCGAATGCTGATCGGCTTGCGCAATACGCCCCCGGGCGGCAGGGCGAAGGTGAATCGGCCGGGTGACACATCCCAGCCTTCCGGCGCCCGAAGCTTGACGGTGCCGGAAACGGCTTCCCGCACCGGCGCCGCCAGCACGATGGCGTGCGAATGGGTGCCGATCCGGAATTCCACCTTGGTCGGCTCGAGTCGCAGGCTCGTCAGGAACGCCACCAGCCACTGTTCCACCCCGTCCACGAACACCGGAACCGGTGAGAGGCGCACCTTCTGGCGGCCGTCCTCGGTGCGTTCCAGCGGCGTCTCCCGGCCCCGGACGTCGATCTGCCGTTCGGCAGCTCCCAACTGCAACAGGTGCGTGCGGCCCTCCGGAGGCGCCGTGTCGTCCCAGAGCACCAGCACGGCGTCCTGCCCGGAGTCGAATGCGTAACACGTGACCTCCGGATCCAGGTACAGCACGGACGCCTGGCGGGCGTCAACGAGCAGATCGGCCATGGTGCGAAACGCGACGAACTCGCGGGTCGGCTCGGTGACCACTCCGTCGACGGTGGCGCGGGCGTCCCACGGCTGCGGCAGGAAGACGCGGTCAGCGCCGCCGCGCAGCGTGCAGACCACGCGTTTGATCATATCTGCAAACTGCGCCGCCTGATCGTATTCATCGGGTGGCAGCGGTTCGAGAAAGACGTCCAGGTTGCGATACCCCAGGGCGCGGTAGGCGTCCGTGTGTTCATGGATCCACTCGGGCTGCACGTCGTGAGCGACGGTCAGGCTCAGATTGTCGGCAGGCAGTCGCACGTTCTCGGGAACGTCATGGGCGTCGGCCGGCACCGTCAGATCGGGCTGCGTGATCAGCCGCTTCATTTCCTTGCGCAGGTTCTCGCACGCAACCACCTGGCTCTTCGGATCAATCATCGAAGGGTCGTTGTCTCCGCCGACCTGCCACGATTCAAAAACACTGGCGTATCGGGTCACCATATGGGTCATGGGACCGCGCCAGCCGGCCGGATCGTCGGCGAGAATCTCCAGCAACGGTCGGGGAAACTCCCCGGCCGTGCGGACCAGTTCGGCGGGCGGGCCGGCAAACACGCCCAGCGTGGAAACACCGTTCTTCATCAGATCGTGCAGCAATGCGTCCAGTGCCGCCGTGTCCTCCGCGAAACCCGTCTCATGACGTGAGCGGGCCCACAACGGGATTTTTACCGACCCCACGCGCAGCGCCAGCAGCAGTGCAAGCTGATCCGAGGTGACTCCCGGCCCGTTCAACACCACCCCGAAGGAGGCGGACACCGAAGCGCCGCCGCGGTACGGTTCGTGCACGAACGCGAACGTCCGCCATCGCTGCACGAGGACCTCGTCTCCCACCCCGACCCGCAACGTGGCGCGATACAGGCCCGGTTCCAGGTCACGCCAGAACAGCGGAGTGGAGTCCGCCCTCTCGGCCATGCGGATTTCCACATCCTTTGTTCCCAGCTCGTGCCCACGCATATCGGTGAGCGTCACGGTCGCTACCAGACCCGTCGGATCGCTGTCGGTGACCGTGGCGTGAAACGTGGGCACCTGGGGGGCCACGAACACGTTCCCCGGCACGCGGGTCTCGATGGTCGCCCGCGGCAGGCGGAAAATGAAAATGTCGTCAAACCACGCCCCGGCGTCCACGTCCACCGGCTCGATGTACCGGTGGGGAAGTGGATTCGTCTGCCACGTGCGCTCCTGCACGACGCGGACGGTCAGGCCCAGGCTCGACGCCTCGCGCGGGGCCGGCGGCAGGTGGACGCTGACCGTTTGCCAGCCTGATGACGTGCCGCCCACCAGCGCGCTGAATCGCTGCGTCTCGACAATAGGAAGGTGGTCCCGATCCACGTAGAATGCCGAAATCTGAGCCCGGGCCGCCACCAGTCGGTCAGGCCGGATGCTGGCCAGAATCAGATAGTCGCTGTTGGGCCGCACCGGGGTCTCGTGAGCCGGGCCGATGTACCGGTAGGCCACATCCCGGCCGTTGAGCCCCAGGTAAAACGAGGGCGGCGCGTTGCAGCCGACCGTCGGATCGAATCGGCCAACCACGAAATTCGGCAGCGTCTGAAACGAGACCCAATACTTGGGGATCGGGGTGAAGTTGTCCGGCTCGTCGAAGTTGAAATGATGGACCAGCCGGTCTCCATAGGGTGATGGGACGGACGGCGGGTCGGTCGCCGCGGAAGGCGGTCCCGTGCAGAGAACCCAAACGGCGAATACCCACGTGGCGCTTGGCCACCCGGGCCGCCGTCTTCCCTCAGGAGACACTGTCATGTGCGAGTTATCGGCGAACCGGGGGGCCGCATGCAGTTGCCCGCGGCGGGAGGTGCTCCGCTGGGCCGACGGCGGGGCGCGGGTCGAGAGACGGCACGACGGCGGCCTCCAACGACCCCTGTGCCCGGCCGGTCCGGGCAGCAGGCTTTCATGGCATTGGATTCTTCGGCCGAGTCGGATTGTCCAGACATCCGCCGGCCACTAGGATATCGGACCCTATGACCACACTGTATGACACTCGTCGCTATCTGAGCAACTTCGATTCGGTTCGCACCGGCAACATCCTTACCGACGTGCTGGTGATCGGCAGCGGCATCGCGGGAATGCGGGCCGCCGTGGAAGCCGCGCACTACGGCGAGGTGATCCTGATCACCAAAGACTCGCCGCAAGAGTCGGCCACCAGCTACGCCCAGGGCGGGATCGCCAGCGTGATGTCTGCGGAGGATTCGGTGCAGGACCACGCGGCCGACACCCTGCGCGTGGGAGGAGGCCTCGGTCACGCGGACGTGGTGGAGCAGACCGTCCGGGAGGGGATTGAACGGGTACACGAATTGATCGAATGGGGCGCTCAATTCGACAAACTGGGCGCCGGAATCGCCCTGGGACAGGAGGGCGGACACCAGCGGCGACGAATCCTGCACGCCAACGGCGACCGGACCGGCCGCGAGCTGGTTCGCTGCCTGCTGACCAGAATGCAAGGCATGCCCCGGATTCGACTCTTTGATCAGTGCTTCCTGATCGACCTGATCACGCGGGACGGGCGGTGTGTGGGGGCGACGACGTATCACCCCAAGTACGGCCACCAGCTCATCTGGTCCAGCCAGACCATTCTGACATCCGGCGGCTGCGGGCGGGTGTATCGCGAGACGACCAACCCGGAGGTGGCGACGGGCGATGCGTACGCGGCGGCCTGGCGTGCCGGAGCCGTGATGCGCGACATGGAAATGATCCAGTTTCACCCCACCACGCTCTACATCGCGGGGGCGTCGCGGGCGCTGGTTTCCGAGGCGGTCCGCGGAGAAGGGGCGCACCTGGTGGACCGCAACGGTCGCCGGTTCATGTCAGACTATCATCCGGACGGAGAGCTGGCGCCGCGCGACGTCGTCAGCCGTGCCATTCTGGATGTTCTGGCGAATGTGGGCGGAACGTGTGTTTACCTGGACGTGCGGCACATCGGGCGGACCGCGTTTGCGGAGCGGTTTCCGAACATCACGGCCATGTGCCGGGATTTCGGCATCGACGTGAGCCGGGACCTTATCCCCGTCCGTCCGGCGGCGCACTATTCCATCGGCGGCGTGGCGGTGGATGCCCAGGCACGCTCATCCGTCGACGGATTGCTCTGCTGCGGAGAGGCCGCCAGCACGGGTGTGCACGGCGCGAATCGGCTGGCCAGCAACTCGCTGCTGGAAGGACTGGTGTTCGGTGCGGTGGCCGGGCGGGTGGCCGGTGAGGCGGTGGCGTCGGGGCCCCGGTCGGCCCAGCCGGCTCGAATCCGGGAGCAGCAGCCGGATTCGCGGCGGACGCGCCTGGATCTGGAGGACATCCGCAACAGCCTGCGAAGCCTGATGTGGCGAAACGTGGGCATCGCCCGCGTCGGGGACCTTCTGGAAGAGACGGTGGAGATCATCGAGTTCTGGGGGCGATTCGTTCTGGACAAGACCTTCGACGACCGCCAGGGCTGGGAGACGCAGAACATGCTGACCGTCAGCCGGCTGATCGCGGCGGGCGCGCTGCACCGCACCGAATCGCGCGGCGTCCACTACCGCACGGATTTCCCGGGCGACCTTACGCCCGGCACGCCGGCGCGGCACATCACCCAGCAACGCGCCGACGAGCGGAACGTCGTTACGCAGCAGACGCTGCCGGCGAGCTGAATGACCCTGTGCCCGGAGTGACCGGCTGGTCTCCGCATACGACTCGCCGGGGTGTCGCTGGGCCGGCAGAACCGGCCATCTTGAGGCGTGGGTGATTTGCCGAAATGGCTTGCTCCGCCCCGTGTGGGCAGGAGGCCCGCGAGCGGACGGGTAGCGTGTCAAAGCGCCGCGGCGGCTTCGCCGGCGGAAGCCTGGCGTGCCGGGCGTTTCCTCCCTCGGTTTGTGCGATCACGATTCCTGTTCAAGCAGGACATGACCGCGGAAAACGCTTCACAGCGGGATGTTCACGTCGTAAGGAACCAGATTCTTCTCGTCATCCTCCACGTACAGAGTACCCACAATGAACGAGCCGCTTACGATTCACTTCTCAAGCAGGTGCTCTGGTATCCGTCGGGCAACAAGGAGGTCGGAATAGAGAAGACCGGGAAGGATTCTATACCTCCCCCCTCTGACCATGATACCGACGACGACCCATTTCTTATCTCGGAGAACCATCACCGGGCCGCCCGACAACCCGTATGGCGCCACGTCGCCCGCGTCGATGAGCACAACCTCCTCCGGAAGGTCAAAAAAGGACGGGTGGAAGGCTATCTTCCCGTAGAGAGTTCTTGCCGGGATGCCCTCTTCCCTCAGCTTGTTCAAGCGATCCTTGGGAATACCATGGGTGGAGAATCCGATCATTGCGACGCGCTCCCCTGGGCGAAGTTCGACCGTCGGATCCACCAGTGGGATTTGGTCTAGGGCTGACTGAAAGCGCACGTGAATCCAGTCGTCCCAGATTGTCTCCTCACTCCCTCTGTGAAGCACGGGAGCAAGCTGGCTCTCTACGTACACGTGTGCCACATTGGGCGGGAGTTCGTGTCTGTAGGAAATGACTCCGTTGGTGGAGATCGGAAAGCCGGTTCCGGACCATACGGTCATCGTGTCACCTTCTTCGTTTGGCCAGCACTGCTGCACGTGCAGCACCGTGACGTCGGGTAGCGGAGGGTCTTCCGTTCCGCAGGCCCAGTCGGTTCTGATTTCTCCGCAGCCGGCCAGCGCGGCGAGGAGCACCAACATCAAAGTACGCATGTCGTTCTTTCTCCTGAGATGCAGGCTCCAGGTACGATTCACTCGGGCCATGCGAACGAAACGGCGGTGCGACGAACACAAAGACAGTTCATGCCCTCGTCCCTTCGTGTCAAGTGAAGCCCAATCCTGCCTCACCGGTCCGTCGGCATCGACAACGCGGAGAACTCCGCCCGGCGCGGGGCGACAACAC
>JBPOIK010000152.1:0-3184 GCA_052034525.1 Planctomycetota bacterium | reverse complement strand
CGATCAAACCACGGCCGGACGAGCGAGGCTCATTCTGTCTGGATTCAGGGCCGAGCAGGACACGATGAGCCGGATTCTGTGGCGCCGCCTTCCGCACAACTGCCGCTCGCAATTCCCGCTTCGCAACAAAAAACGCCACGGGCCCCGCGATCGCGCCGCCCCGTGGCGTCTGGGATTCACTCCGCCGAGCCCTCAGGCCTCCACGCTCTCCTTGCTCTGCTTCTTCTCCTCGCGGAGGGCGGCCTTGCGCGACAGTTTGACCCGGCCCTGCTCGTCAATGAGCAGTACCTTGACCTTCAGCACGTCACCAACCTTGCACACATCGGTGACCTTCTGCACATAATCGTCCGACAGCTCGCTGATGTGGCACAGTCCGTCCTGGCCGGGCACCACTTCCACGAACGCGCCGAAATCCTTGATGCTGGTCACGCGGCCGGTGTAAATGCGGCCAACCTTCACCTCCTCGGCGATGGCCTCGATCATGGCCCGGGCCTCTTCGGCGGGGCCGTAGCCGCCCAGCGACGAGATGTTGACCGTACCGTCGTCCTCGATTTCCACCTTCGCTCCGGTGGCCGCCTCGATGCCGCGGATGCCCTTGCCCGCCGGCCCGATGACCTTGCCGATCTTCTCCGGGTTGATCTTGATGGTGATGATGCGCGGAGCGTAGATGCTGATGTCGGGTCGCGGTTTGTCAATGGCTTTAAGCATGGTGCGCAGAATGCCCAGCCGCGCCTCCTTGGCCAGCTCCAGGGTAGAGCGGATTTCCCGGTGCGACAGGCCGCGGATTTTGATGTCCAACTGCACGCCGGTGATGCCGCGCTGCGTGCCGGCCACCTTGAAATCCATATCGCCGAAGTGGTCTTCCTCGCCCAGGATGTCCACGATCAGCGTGGTTTTGCCACCGCAGCTCATCCGACCGATGGAGACTCCGGCGACCGGCTGGCTGATCGGCACGCCCGCGTCCATCAGGGCCAGCGTCCCGCCGCACACCGAGGCCATGGAACTCGAACCGTTGGACTCCATGATGTCCGACACCACCCGTACCGTGTACGGAAACCGGTCCGGCGACGGCAGCACGGCCTCCAGCGAACGCTCCGCCAGTGCCCCATGTCCGATTTCGCGGCGGCTGACGGCACCCACGCGCTTGACCTCGCCCACGGAAATAGGCGGGAAGTTGTAATGCAGCATGAACTTCTTGCTGTACTCCTCGTGCAGGCCGTCCACGATCTGCTCGTCGCGGCTGGTGCCCAGAGTGGTCGCCACCAACGCCTGCGTTTCGCCCCGCGTGAACAGCGCGGAGCCATGGGTGCGGGGCAGCACGGCCACCTCGCATGAAACGGGCCGGACCTCCTTCATGCCGCGCCCGTCGGGCCGGATGCCCTCGCGCACGACCATTTCCTGGACGACTTCGCTTTCGATCGCGTCGAGCAGTTCGCGCACCACGTTCTGGTCAAACTCGGGCGTCTCGGCATCCTCCGGGCAGAGAGTCTCGATGGCCTCGTCCACGACAGCCTTGACGGCATCGTTCCGCTCCAGCTTGCCCTGGATCTTCTTGGCGTCGCGGATGCGGGCCTTGTACGTGTCGCGAAGGCGGGTTTTCAGGGCGTCCGTCGGTTCCGGCGGGGTCCAGACTTTCTCCTTGCCGGCCTTGGAGACAAGCTCTTCGATAGCTTCACAGATGATCTGGATGTGCTTGTGCCCGAACTCGATGGCGTCGGCCAGATCCGATTCCTTGATCTCCCGCGCGCCGACTTCGATCATGTTCACGGCTTCGCGATGGCCGGCCACAACCATGTCCAGATCACTCAACTCGATCTGCTCGAAGGTGGGGTTCACCACAAACGCCCCGTCCACACGGCCGACCCGTACGGCCGCCAGCGGGCCGTCGAACGGAATCTGCGAAATGCTCAGGGCCGCCGTGGAGGCGTTGATGGCCAGCACGTCCGGATCGATCTGGGGATCGGCCGAGAGAACCATGGCCTGGATCAACACCTCGTCCTTGAAGCCGGCGGGAAACAGCGGCCGGATGGGGCGGTCGATGTTCCGCATGGTGAGAATTTCCTTGTTGGTGGGTCGGCCCTCCCGTTTGAAAAACCCCCCGGGAAACTTGCCCGCCGCGTAGATCTTCTCGCGGTAATCCACGGTCAGGGGGAAGAAGTCGATGCCCGGACGCGGAGGAGCGGTCACCACCGCCGAAAGCACCATCGTGTCACCATATGTCACAATCACCGCGCCGGCGGCCTGCTTGGCCATTTTGCCGGTCTCGAGGCGAAGCACGCCCGATCCGACCTGTCGCTGCACTACAATCGGTTCCATCGCAATCCTGTCTCGTTCCATTCTCTCGTCCAACACCGCCTCGCCGTCTGTACGGCGGGCAACAACCACGCTATCCGCACCGGCGGGACCGGTGATAACACCTGAGTTCGGCAGAAGATGCATCGCGCCCGACGGGGCATGACGGCGCACCCGGTGGGGGTATGTTACGGCACGTGCGGCAACGGGGCGATGAACGGTGGGGCGGGACACCCCAAAAGGATCCGGCTATTTCCGCAAGCCGAGTCGATTGATAACGTCCTGATACCGCTGGCGATCGGTACCGCTGAGGTATTTGAGGAGCTTGGATCGCTTGCCGACCAGCTTGAGCAGCCCGCGACGGGAGGAGTGATCTTTCTTATGCGTCCTGAGGTGCTCACTCAAGTCCGTGATCCGCGAAGTCAACAACGCAACCTGGACCTCCGGCGAACCGGTGTCCTTCTCATGCTTCGCGAAACCCTTGATGATTTCCGTCTTCGACTCCAAGATCGTCACCATCCGCCAGCTACTCTTCCTTTGGCCTAACCCTGCAGCTGCACAGTCTTTCCGAACATTCCATCCACTCTTCTGCAAGAACGGTACCGGCAGAACCGTTTTTTTGCAAGGGGTCCAACCCCCAAAACCAGAACCGCTCTCCAAGAGGGGAGGCGTCAGCTCAGCAGCTTCGTCGCGGATTCCATCAGCCGGTCCATTCGAAACGGCTTGTTCAGGTAGACGTCCACCCCCCGACTCTCCTCAAACGCCTGATGACGCTTGCCCTGGTTGCAGGTGATCATGATGACAAACGGACGGGTCCCCCGCCACCCCACACTTTTGAGCTTCTCCAAAACCAGAAAACCGCGAATTTTGTGGAGCATGGCTTCCACAACCA
>JBPOIK010000116.1:0-33279 GCA_052034525.1 Planctomycetota bacterium | reverse complement strand
TCTTGGCTCGGACGGCACCGTCGGCGCCAACAAGAACTCGATCAAGATCATCGGCGACGACACGGCCAATTACGCCCAGGGCTATTTCGTCTACGATTCGAAAAAGGCCGGCTCGGTGACCGTCTCGCACCTGCGTTTCGGCTCGCGTCAACTCCGCTCCACGTATCTGATCAGCCAGGCGAACTTCATCGGCTGCCATGCGTGGATGTTCCTCGAGCGGTACGACATGCTCGCCAGCGCGGTGGAAGGCGCGGTGTTCCTGTTGAACGCCCCGTATCCCAAGGACGAGGTCTGGGGCCGCCTGCCCCGCAAGGTGCAGCAGCAGATCATCGACAAGAAGCTCAGGTTCTACGTGATCGACGCCTATCACGTCGCCAAGGAGACGGGGATGGGGGTGCGCATCAACACGTTCATGCAGACCTGTTTCTTCGCGATTTCCGGCGTCCTGCCTCGCGATCAGGCCATCGATGCCATCAAGCAGGCCATCAAGAAGACCTACGGCTCCAAGGGGGAGGACGTGGTCAAGAAGAACTGGGCCGCGGTGGATCAGACGCTGGCCAACCTCTTTGAGATGTCCGTCCCCACGCAGGCCACCAGCACGATGGACGTGCCGCCGGCCGTCTCCCCGAAGGCCCCGGCGTTCGTCCAGAATGTGATCGGCGAGATCATCGCCGGCCGAGGCGACGGCATCCCCACCAGCGCCCTGCCCATCGACGGCACGTTCCCCACCTGCACCTCGCGGTGGGAGAAGAGAAACATCGCCCTGGAAATCCCCGTCTGGGATCCGGACGTGTGCATCCAGTGCGGCAAATGCGCCCTGGTCTGCCCGCACGCGGCGATCCGCATGAAAGCGTATGACCCCAAGCACCTGGACAAGGCGCCCGCGACGTTCAAGCACGCCAAGTCCATCGGCAAGGAATTCGCCGGCATGGTGACCACCATTCAGGTGGCTCCGGAAGACTGCACCGGCTGCGGAGTGTGCATCGAGGCCTGTCCGGCCAAGAACAAGAAGGAAGTGCGGCTCAAGGCCATCAACATGGCGTTCCAGCCGCCGCTGCGCGAGAGCGAGCGCGAATGCTACGAGTTCTTCCTCGGCCTGCCCGAGGTGGATCGGAGCATCGTGAAGGTCAACTCGGTCAAGGGCTCCCAGTATCTCCAGCCGCTGTTTGAGTACTCCGGCGCCTGCGCCGGCTGCGGCGAAACGCCCTACGTCAAGCTGCTCACCCAGCTCTTCGGCGACCGGGCCATCATTGCCAACGCCACCGGCTGCTCGTCCATCTACGGGGGCAACCTGCCCACGGCCCCCTGGGCGCAGAACATCGACGGCCGCGGACCGGCCTGGTCCAACTCCCTCTTCGAGGACAACGCGGAATTCGGGTTCGGCTACCGGCTGACCCTCGACAAGCACCGCGAGTACGCCATCGAGCTGCTGCAGAAACTGGCCGGACGAATCGGCCAGGAACTCGTCGACGGGCTGATCCACGCGGACCAGGGCTCCGAAAGCGGGATCACCGAGCAGCGCAAGCGCGTGGTGGCTCTGAAGGGGCGGCTCGAGGGGATCGACAGTCCGGAGGCCCGTTCGCTGGCCACCCTGGCCGACGTGCTGGTGCGCAAGAGCGTGTGGATCGTCGGGGGCGACGGCTGGGCCTATGACATCGGGTACGGCGGTCTGGATCACGTGCTGGCGTCCGGGCGGAACGTCAACGTGCTGGTGCTCGATACCGAGGTGTACTCGAATACGGGCGGACAGTGCTCCAAAGCCACGCCGCGGGGCGCGGTCGCCAAATTCGCCGCCGGCGGTAAGCCGCACTCGAAGAAGGATCTGGCCCTGCTGGCCATGAGTTACGGTAACATCTACGTGGCTACCGTGGCCATGGGCGCCAACGACGCCCAGACCGTGCGGGCGTTCGTGGAGGCCGAGGCCTACGACGGTCCGTCCATCATCGTGGCGTACTCGCACTGCATCGCCCACGGAATCAACATGCGGACTGCCTTTGACACGCAGAAGCTGGCCGTCCAGAGCGGACACTTCCCGCTGTTCCGGTTCAATCCGGATCTGGCGGCCGCCGGGCAGAATCCGCTGAAGCTGGATTCGAAGAAGCCCAGCGTGCGGTACGAGGACTTCGCGTATGCTCAGACCCGGTTCAAAATGCTCACCAAGAGCAATCCGCAGGCCGCTCGCGAGCTGCTGAACCTGGCTCAGCAGGACGCGATGAAGCGCTGGACGATCTACGAGGGTCTGGCGGCCATGTACGAGGCCGCCGCCGGCGGCAATGGGAGCAAGGCGGAGGAGCCTGCCGCCGTGGCAGACTGAGCGCCGGCTGCCTTCGCCGCCGCGCGTGAGCGCCGGCGCCGGTGAGCCGGGAGGTTTCGCCCGCTGCGGTTCAGGCGGCACGCTTGTCGGAAACCCATTCCGGCCCCGGTGTCTGTTTGCGACACCGGGGCCGGTCGCTTGTGCGGCGTCGTGCGTCGCGCGCCCGGGCGTGGTCGGCCGCGGAAGGGGAGGCGGCCTCGCCCGAGCACGGTTCTGCGCGTATGCTATGCGGCCGTGTTCATCATTGGACTCATCTTCGTTGGTCTGCCCGTGCTGGCTTGCGTCTGGTGGCGCTGGGCGGACCGGCGTCTGCGGTGTCTGGCCCGCGGCAGGCGATGGCGCATCGCGCTGGCGGCCTTCATCGGCGGCAACCTCGGGCTGTACGTCTGGGCGGTTCAGTCGCGGTTCAGCGGGCAGGGCATTACCATGCCGAGCGTGCTGCTCGGCGAGTGCTACATCTGGCACCTGCTGATTGTGCCGCTCGCCGTCGCCGCGCTGACGGGCGCCACGATCATCCGGGCGGCCGTGCTGGGCTGCACACGGCTGCTGCGTTTGGCGGCCGGCCGGGCGGCGCCGCAACCTGCCTCGAGGAATGGTGACAATCCCGATGACCCCCCAACGGCCGATGCCGAATCGATCCAGCCCACGCGCCGCCAGGTGCTGTCGGCCGCTCTGGCAGCCGTCCCGGTGCTGGCGACCGGAGTAGGGCAGGCCCGGGCGATGTCGCAACTCGGCACGTTCCGCGTCCGCCGCCTGGACGTGTGGCTTGCCGCGCTGCCGCCGGGTCTGGACGGATTGACCATCGTGCATATGAGCGACCTGCACGTCGGCCGCTTCACGAACGGTCCCATTCTCGAAGACGTGGTTCGACGCACCAGAACCCTGCACCCAGACCTCGTCATGTTTACCGGCGATCTGATCGACTACGCGCTGGACGACCTGCCGGCCGGTCTGAACGTGCTGCGCCGAGTCGCGCCTGCGGAGCGATTGTTCCTGTGTGAGGGCAACCATGATCTGTTCGAGGGACGCACCGAGTTTGAAGAACGCGTTCGGCGGGCAGGGTTGTCGCTCCTGATCAACCAGGCGGTTGTGCGCCACATTCGGGGCCATCGCGTGCAGGTGATGGGCCTGCGCTGGGGCGGATTCTCCGGGGCCGTGGATCATGAGATGGATCGTCTTCTTCGGCTCCGCGATCCGGGCGCGTTCACGATTGTGCTGGCCCATCACCCCCATGCGTTCGATCAGGCGGCGGCGGCTGGCGTTCCTCTGACGCTGGCCGGCCACACGCACGGCGGACAGATCATGTTGACCCGGGACATCGGCGCCGGGTCCGTCTTGTTCAAATACTGCTCCGGGTTGTATCGTCGGAACGCGTCGGCGCTGGTTGTGTCCAACGGCGTGGGAAACTGGTTTCCGCTGCGGATCAACGCTCCCGCGGAGATTCTGCATCTGACTCTGCGCCGCGTGCGCCCGGAAACGCAGGCATTGAGCACAGCAGATGGATCACCGGAGCGCCCCACGAAGAATCAGACGAAGACCCGCTTGTTGTAGATGACCCACTCGAGCAAAACCAACACCAGAGCGGCGAGCAGAACGTAGGGCCAGAGCGGCTTCTGGACCGTCCGGACGCCCTTCGTGGCGGCCACCGCCTCGGCGCCCAGGGCGAAACTGTCGTTGGGGGCCACGTTGCTCTCCGTCGAGCTGAAGAGATTCACGGCGAATCGTTCGTTCCCGGGCGCGGCCGACGTGACGTGGTACACGCCGACCGTGCGGGTCTGCGCATAGGGAACGGTGTCTGAACCCTGCGTGTCGATCGTGTCTGTCCGGCCGTCCGGACGCCGAACAGTCACTCGTGCCGCTTTTCCGGCAACGGGGATGAGCACGGGTTCACCCGGCCGGATGTTGTTCTGTCCCTGGGTGGCCATTGTGGCGGCCAGGAACTGCACCGCGTTGTAGCAGAACATGGGGAAATGCGTCTGCGTCACCCAGAACGTGTTGAGCACCGGGTCGCCCGTCTCATCGTCGGTCGCCACCAGGGAGAACGCGGAGATGAGGTACTGTCGGCCGTCTCGCGACAAGTATACGAGCACCGGCGATGTCTCCCCGTCGATGAGGTGAATGGCCTCGGACGGCACGGTCAGTTGCAGCCACTGGAGCACCTGAATGTTCTCCACGGCCACGTGTCGGAGGACGGGGTGGGTTTCGTCCCAGTTCAAGAGGACTTCGTTGCGGACCGGGTCGCCCGCCTGGACGCCTTCGATCTGGGGTACGCCGCCCCAGAAGAAGTAGTTGCCGGCGGGCAGGCGGTTCGTGGAATGCCGATCGAACATGACCAGATCGAAGCGCGAGCGCAAACCGTCGAGCAGTTTTTCATCGTCCGCTTTTTCGTATTCGTCGGGCGTCATGCGGGTCAGGCGGACGGGCAACGTCCGCATGACCCGGTCCAGAAAGAGGTTTCCCTCGCTGACCAGAAGCAGTTCGGTGTTCCGTGGCGGCCGGATTACCGTCCAGGCCTGGTTGTCGAGTGACAGGGCGTCATCGATGCGGAGGCGGACCTCCACCTCTCCGCCTCCTCCGAACGCCACGTTCTGAAACGTGATCGCGGCGGTGCTGCCCGGGGGCGGGCCCGCCGGCTGGGCGGGCGATGCCGTCGGGTTCGCGCGGCCGTCATCGCCGTCTTCGTCGGAGGAAACGGCGGGCACGCAGCCTGGTTCCAGCCGGGGCAGCGTCTGCACGCTCTCGAGCTTGTTCTCCAGGTACAACATGACGTCCACATTCAGGACCGGCTCCTCGCCGAAGTTGCGGACCTCCGCGAAGACCTCAATCTGGCTGGGCTGCTCATAGTGCCGGCGGGCCTCCATCGCCACGATCCCGACGTTATCCTTCCGGCGGGCGACGTTGATGATTTCCATGCTGTCGGTCCGGAATCGCTGGCTGACGACCTGGTCGGCGTCCTGGATGCGGCCGTCGGTGATGAGCACCACACTGGCGGCGGAGGTCAGGTCCGGGGACAGGATCCCGCCACCCTCGTCGGAGCGGTCGATCACGAGGTTCGTGGCGTGGGCCTCGGCGAGCGCCAGGGCCTCGGTCAGGGTAGACAGGCTTTGCGTCGGCTCGATGCTGTCGATTCGGGCCTTCAGGGCGGCCTTGTCGGTGTCGAAGCTGGAGACGATGGCCGCCTTGTCCGCAAAGGCGATGATCATGGCCTGAGCGCCGTCCGCCATGTTGTCGATGACGCGCCGGGCCTGGTGTTGGGCGATTTCCAGGCGCGTCTTGTTTCCCTCCTCGTAAACGCTCATGGACGCGGACTGGTCGATCAGGAGAATGACCGTTCCCTCGTGGGTCTGCTGGGCGTTCAGGATTGGCTTGCCAAGCGCGAAGGCGGCCAGCAGCAGCACGAGCAGTTGCAACAGCAGCAGCAGGTTGCGGCGCAGGCGCTGGAAGGGTGAGTTCACGTGCAGATCCTGCACGGCCCGTTTCCAGAGAAGGGTCGAGGGGACGGGCAGTTCCCGCCGTTTGAGCTTGAGGAAATACAGGGCGACCAGGGGCGGCACAGTGGCCGCCGCGGCGATTGCGATGATTGACCAGCCGGAAAGTAGGTTCATCGCCGCCTCGCTCCTTTATCGCAGCAGCCCGCGCTGCCGCAGGTAGGACAGAATCACCTGGTCAAAGCCCACGTCCGTGCTCGTGAACAGATACGCGACACCCCGACGCGTGCAATAGTCCTTCAGCGACTGGCAGAAAGACCGCAGCGTCTGACGGTAGCGGTTGAGCAGGGCCTGGCTGACGGTGATCTCCGCCACATCGTCGTCTTCCACGTCCACCAGCCGCAGATCGCCGGCCAGTTGGGGGTTCACCTCATCCGGCGAGAGCACCTGGACGCAATACAGATCCAGGTTGCGGCCCAGGAGATACCGGATTCCCTGTTCATAGCCGCCTTTTTCGAAGAAGTCGCTGATCACCAGAAGGACGCCCGGCTGCGGATGCCGAACGGCGTATTGCCTGCAGGCGGCGGTCAGGTTGCTCACGCCCGTGGCGGGCAGATTCCGCAGAAAATCCACTACGCGGGCCATGAGCCGCTTGCCGCGCAGGCCGGCCATTTCGCCCACCAGTCCGTTCGCGTAGCCGTAGAGGCTGACGCGGTCGTAGTTGCTCAGTCCAATGTAGGCCAGGGCGGCGGCGATCTGCTTGGCATATTTCAGTTTGCTGGGGCTGCCCCAGTCCATACTGCCGGAGGTGTCGATGAGAAGGCTGACGTGCAGGTCCTCCTCTTCGAGGAAGAGCTTGAGGAACAGGCGGTCCAGGCGGGCGTAGATGTTCCAGTCGAGGAATCGCAGGTCGTCGCCGACCACGTAGTTGCGGTAATCGGCGAACTCGACGGATTCGCCCTTGCGCTTGCTCCGGCGCTCGCCCCGCATCTTGCCGGCGAAGATCTTCCGCGAGATGATCTCCAACTGCTCGATCCGGCTCAAAAACCCCGGATCCAGCAGGTCGTCGTCCTTCTTCTCTGCTGCTGTCGCCATCGTTCGCTCCGCCTTACGCCGTCACGCCCGCCATGGTGGGCGTGGCGCTGAGGATCTCCCGCAGCACGTCGTCCGTGCTGACGCCCTCCGCCTCGCCCTCGAAGTTCAGCAGCACCCGGTGCCGCATGGACGGCAGATAAACCTTCTGGACGTCGGAGAAGCTGGCGTTGTAGCGGCCGTCCAGCATCGCCTGAAGCTTGCCGCCCAGCGTGAGGGCCTGGGCCGCGCGGGGGCTCGCGCCCCAGCGGACGTACTTGTTCGTGATGTCGACCGCGAAGGGCCCGCCGGGATGAGTGGCCATGCTCAGCCGGATCACGTAATCCTGCACGTGCGGAGCCATGATGATCCGTCGAACCAGGTTCTGCGAACCGAGGATTTCCTGGCCGGTCATGACGGGCTGGATGTCGGGCTTGTAGCCGGAGGTCGTGCGGTCCAGGATGGTCTTGAGTTCCTCCTTGTTGGAGTAGGGCACGACCAGCTTGTAGAAGAAGCGGTCGAGCTGGGCCTCCGGCAGGGGATAGGTTCCCTCCTGCTCGATGGGGTTCTGAGTGGCCATGACGAAGAACGGTTCGGTCAGGGCGTAACGAGTGCCGCCCACGGTGACGGTGTGTTCCTGCATGGCCTCCAGCATGGCCGACTGTGTTTTGGGCGTGGCCCGGTTGATTTCATCGGCGAGGATGATCTGGGCGAACAGTGGGCCCTTCTGGAATCGGAAGTCGCGCTGACCGGTGGCGGGGTCTTCGCTGATGATGTTCGTGCCGATGATGTCGGCCGGCATCAGATCGGGCGTGAACTGGATGCGGGAGAATTCGAGCTTCACTGCCTGAGCCAGGCATCGCACGAGGTACGTCTTGCCCAGGCCGGGCACTCCCTCCAGCAAGGCGTGTCCGCCCACGAACAGGCAGGTGAGCACGCCCTCCACGACGTCATCGTAGCCGACAATCGCCTTGCCGATCTCCTGTCGAAGTCGGTGGAACTTGTTCTGAAACTCCTTGATCGCTTTCTCGACGGTCGGATCCACGGTCTGTGCCATCACGGTGCTCCTGTATCCGCAGTGGCGCCGCCACGGGCAGCGCTAGTCCTGGCGTTTCTCATCCGATTCACCGTCCATGTCGCGCCGGGCTCTCCGCTTGGCCCGCAGCAGGCGCGAGGTGATGTCTTCGGCGTCTTCTTTCGACTCGTCCGCGCCGCGCCCGGCGGGCGGGCGGCGTTTCTCCTGGTACTCCGGCTGCGCGCGGGCGCCGCCGAGGGCGTCATGCAGGTCGCCGGGCGGAGGCTCCGATCCGGCGGCTCCCGGCTCATAGCGGGCCGTCCGATCGGGCGCCGATTCCCGGGGGGCCTGGGAGTCAGGTTCGCCGCGAGCGGTCCGCTCTTCGCGCAGTCGTTCGCGCGTGGTCTTGAGCTGTCCCAGTGCGGTGGTGCTGCGCTGGCCGGCGCTGCCCAGAACGGATACGGTGTGCGTGATGGAGGCGAGCATCGGGCCGATGGATCGATGACGGATGCTCCAGCCGACCACCTCTGCACAGAGAATTGATCCGGCCACCCCCCAGAATCCGGCGCGAGCGGTGCCCACGCCATAGAGGAGAAAGACCAGCAACACCGCCTCGAACAATACGGAAAAGGCCACCCAGCTTGCCAGCCGCCGCAGGGCCACGTCCACCAGGAACAGCGGCAGCAGAAGCCAGGCCACGGTCCAGTCCCACGCCGGCTGTCGCGATACGGTCGGGGGCAGGTCATGGCGGAACAGATCCAGGGCGGCGGGGTCGCTCATGTCCTCCAGCCAGCGCCCGCCGGTCATCTGCTGGACCTCCCGGAGAATCGCCTCGTTGGTGGACAGTTCGCGGAACTCCGGAGAAAACGGGACGGACGCTCCGGTGTGGATGGCCCCCAGATCGTCGCCGCCGTGGCGCACGTTGACACTGGCGATGTACTGCCCGGTCTGGAGCACGTCAAAGGACGCCTCGTAGTGGCCGGGGCCGGTCTGGTGGAAACGCAGGGGCTCCACAGACTGATCCGGCCGGATGACGCCGCCGGGCAGGTCAAGGAAGTTCAGGTAGCCGGCGTCCTTGTCCAGGGCCTCCACGATGACACGCCCGCGGTTGCCTTCCACCTTGGTATACACCTCGAAGTTGGCGGGCGATTCCTGCCGCATGGACCAGCGTACGATCTGGGCCCAGAGTTTGGCGAAGCTGGGCCAGCGCGTCCATTCCGGCCCCCACCGCGGCCAGAATCCGCTGGTGAAGGCCACGCTCTTGCCCAGTTCGTACTGCCAGTGTGCCAGCACGGGGTCCGGACCGTCTTTTGTCATGCGGACCAGAGGCACCAGGGCCAGCGGCTTGGGCGAGGTGAGCACCAGCCCGTTCAGGGCGGGCAGGCCGTCGTCGGTGCGGATGCCGGTCAGAACTTCACTGAACGCATACTGTACCTGTGGCGTGAACCGGTGTTCATCGATGAGGGAGCGTCGCACGATTTGCGATTCTTTCACGAAGATCTGAGGCAGCGTGCGCGGATTGCGACAGGCATAGAAGCGTCCGTTTGTCGCCTGTGCGATGTTCCGGAGGGTGGGCTCCACGACGTGCTGACCGTAACCGATCCCGACCGTGCTGCACGTGATGCTTGCGCCCACCATTGATTGGATCGTCGCGGGGCTCGGCGGGCTGGGGTCGCCGTCGCTGATGATGATCATGTGCTTCTGGGCGGCGTCTGTTTTCACCAGTTGCCGGACGCCCTCGCCCATGGCGGAGTCAAAATCGGGCATGTCGCCGATCTGCATGACGTCGATCAGGCGTTTGATCTTTGTTTTGTCGGCGGACAGCCCCAGAGGCACGGCCCAGTTCACGCCCATGGGCGACCAAGTGTAGGCGATGACGCCGAAGTAATCGCGGGAGCTGATCGTGTCGAGCGACTTTTTGGCCACCTCCTTGCCGTGGGTGTTCCCCCGGGGGATTTCACAACTGTGCATGATGATCACCAGCGCGCCGCGAGGGATCACCTTCTTGTGCTTGATTTCGAACGCGACCGGCATGACCTCTTCGACCGGAGTGCCCATCCAGCCGCCGGCGCCGAATGACTCGTCTCCGCCCAGCATCAGCAGCCCGCCGCCGAGATCCTTCACATACGATGCCAGCATCTTGAGCTGCTCGTCCGTGAACACGTGGGCGGGAACATTGGAGAGAATGATGGCGGAGTAGTTCAGCATCTGGAGCAGGTCCAGCGTGGCGTCGTCGGCGGTCAGATGCAGCAGGTCGACATCCACCTTCTCGCTGCGCAGGGCGTCCGCGAACACCTGGTCGTATGTCGGATCCATGGTCAGGACCAGGGCCCGTCGCTTGCCCGTGACGAAACTGAAGGTGGTAGCACTGTTATTCTCGACGATCGCGTCTGCGGCCCGACCGCCCTCGGGCACGAACCGGGCCTCGAACCGCTGGGGTCCGCCCGAGCGGATGGGCAATCGGACGAGGAACACGTTGTCGCCGGCGTTCAACTGCACCCGGCCGAATTCCGGCGGCAGCAGGACCTGCTGGCCGTTGTGGTAGAGGTCTATGCGCCCCACCGCGGGTCGTCGCGACACCAGCACCATGCGGATGGGCACCTGCTCGCCCTCCTCCACGAGGTTCGGGGCTACCATCCGGTCGAAGTAGATCTCGTTCGTGTGCTCGTACCAGATCGGAACCACATCGATGACCGCGCCCCCGGCTTTGACCGAGGCCGTTTCCCGCAGCAGATCACCCATGTTGTCGTTGCCGTCCGTGATCAGGACGATCCGCCTGGCTGTATCGGCCGGAAAGATGGCCATGGCCATCCGAAGGGCGCTGGCGATGTCCGTCCGGTCCGGATTGGGCATCTTGGGCAGTCGGCCCACCTCCAGGTAATAGCCCCCTTCGTAG
Organism: Planctomycetota bacterium; assembly: GCA_052034525.1. Taxonomy (GTDB): domain Bacteria; phylum Planctomycetota; class Phycisphaerae; order UBA1845; family UBA1845; genus JAFGJQ01. The sequence continues at coordinate 22,555 of JBPOIK010000116.1, read as the reverse complement.
GGCGGCTGCTGGACGTATGCATGACGGGCGAAGTCAATCACGCCCACCCGGTCGCCGCGGGGGCACGCCTTGCTCGCTTCCGCGATGAAGCCTTCCTGCAGAAGCTGTTTGTCATCCGGAATGCTGTCGGAACGGTCCATCAGAAACAGCACGGTCAGTTTGTCGTTCTGCCGGACATGCACGATCTGGGCCAGACAGACTGCCAGGATCACGATCACCAGGCTGCGCAGCAGAAGGGCCAGCCCGCGCCGCAGCGGATCCAGCCCAGCCAGACTCCGCCGCGACAGCCACACCAGAACCGGCACCAGCAGGCACAGCCAGAGCCACTGCGGATGCTCAAAGGCGAAGGGAAGTTGCACTGCGAGCAAATGGCTCATGGCCGAATCACCTGCACCCGGCAGTTCAGCGTATCCACGACGTAGACGTTGCCGTCAGGGCCGATCGCGGCTCCCCAGGGGGCCCACAATTGCCCCAGCGCCCGACCCTGGGTGCCCCAGGTTCGAAGGGACCGTCCGTCCGGAGAGAACCACTGCAGGCGGCTGTTGGCATATTCGCACGCCAGCACGTTTCCTTCCGGCGTGATGGCGACATCATAGGGGAAGCGCATCTGGCCCGCACCATCGCCCATTTCGCCGAAATGAGCCAGCAGCCGGCCCGCAAGATCAAAACGCAGAAGCCGGTGATTGCACGAGTCGGCCACCCACAGCGTCTGCTGGGCGTCGATGTCCAGTGCCGAGGGCCGCGCCAGAGGCCGGCCCGCCACTTCCCCGGCGATCAGGACGCACACGAACTGGTAGTCCGGGGTCCATTTGCTGATGCGGTCGTTGCCGCCGTATTCGCTGACATACAGGTAGCCGGCGGCATCCATGGCCACATCCGTCGTGAGGAGGAACTGTCCGTCCGCCGTCCCGTTTTCGCCGAACCGGGCCAGTTCGTTTCCGTCGCGATCGTACACCATGATGCGCGAGTAATGTGTGTCGGCCACGAATACCCTCTGATCCGGTGACACGAAGACGCCCACCGGCTTGCCGGCCGCCCGCTCGGGCATGGCCCATTGCGTCTCGAACTCGCCCGTGGCGCTGAATCGCTGGATCCGGGCCGTCTTGTCCGCCACGTAGACCGATCCGTCGGGGCCGATGGCAATGGCGCGCGGCGTCACGAATGAGCCCTCGGCCAATCCCTGGCTGCCGAACGTGGCGGTCACTCCGCTCGGCGTCAGGAGCGGCGGATCGCAGCCCGCGATCAGCGCCGCCAGCGGCAGCACGATCCGCCCGAGCCGACAGCGCAAACCCATACGGCGAATCCGCGTCGTCTGAGGCGAGATGTGCGGACGTGCATCCATCGCCGTGCTATCCCCGGCGCCGCAGCGCCACGGCCATCAGAACGGCGGGCGGCACCGCCGCGGCCACCAGCCACAGGCTCAGCGCCACCAGCATCTCTTCCTCGAACCGATGCATTTTCTCGATCAGCGTCAGCGAAATCGTGCCGACGGAGGGCACGCGGACCAAGCTGATCGCGGTGATGTCCGCCAGACTCAATGCCGCCACCAGGCCCGCTCCGCATAGCAGGGTCGGCCAGTTCGGCCACAACCGGACGTGCGTATCGACGGCCAGCGCGTCCGCTCCGTCGGCCCGGGCCTGCTGCACGAGATCCGGGGGAACCTGTCGCCATGCCAGCATCGCCGCCAGCAGGCCGATCCAACCGAATCGGGCCACATGGCAGAATACCACGATGGGCCATTGGTCATATACCGGTGGAACGGGCAAATACGCCACCACGAGGGCCTGGCCCACCAAGGCCCCGGGAAGCAGCCCGAACGCCACCGCCCAGCCCACGACCAGACGGCGTCCCAGCGAGTGCATCGCCAATCCCGTACCCATCAGAACAGCCGCCAGGCCGCCGGCGACGGACACAGCCACGGACTGACACAGTTCCACTCGGTACGTCCGCCAAGCCAGGTTCACCCACTCCAGAATGGAGGCGTGCCACGCCAGTCGTACGATTGGCGTGACGATGGTCAGCCCCAGAATCACGATAACGCACGCGAGCGCGGCCCGCGAGCGCCGTGAGGCTTCCGCGACTCCCGCAGCCCCGGCATCCTGATCGGCGGACCCGCGCCACGTCGCCCACGCCAGCGCCCCCGCGCTTGCCAGCAGCCCGATCAGCGGCACCGACGGCCAGAGGACTTCGATGGCACGGGGGCCGTACGCTTCCGCCAGGCCCAGCAAATCCGTGGCGTAGACGCTCAGTCCGCAGGCGTGCGGAACGGTATACTCGCCCAGGAACAGGACAAACAGAATCAGCCCGCTGATTGCCAGCGGTCGCCAGAGCAGGGGCAGACCCACCCGTAGAAACGCCGCCCCCGCCGTCGTGGACAGCAACGCCGCTTCGTAACCCGCGCGTCCGGCGCGGGCCCAGCCGGACCCGACGATCAGGGCGGGGATCGGCCATCCCCAGGCCGCCCACATGCCGATACAAAGCAGACGCGGAGGCAGCGTCGCCGCCAGCCGCTGCCAGCCGAACGTGTACACCATTGGCGGCAGTAGCAGCGGCGAGGCCATCAATGCGACCAGAATCGGACGCGTGGACAGACGCCGGGTCTGCCCGACCACGCAGGCGGCCGGCAGCGACAGCACGAGGGCGGTCACCATAGCGGCGCCGGCCAGGATCACCGTGTCCCTGAGCAGGCCCCATTGCCGGGCCGACCACATCCAACCTCCGGACGGGGGCTGTGCATCCGCGACGGCCCGGGCCACTACGGCCAGCGATGGAATCACGATGGCGAGCAGGAAAAGGCCTGTTGCCAGAACGGTCCACAGCGTTCGACAGGCTCTGCCGCTCACCGGGTCAGAATCTCGCGGACCAGTTCCGCCGCCTCGGGCATGGCGTCCGCTACGGCCTCGTAGGAGATATCCGTCTCTGGCGGCATCTGCATGGCCAGCTTTTCTCGAAGCGCGGGCCGCACGGGGACATTCTGTGACGCGCTGCGAGCGAGCATCTCCTCCACGTCCGCCGAGACCAGGAAATCCACCAGCTTGCGGGCGGCCTGCTCGTTCCGCGAGCCCTTCAGGATCGCGATGGAATTGGGGATAAGGAGAGTCCCGCCGTCTCCCATATCCGGATAGATCATTTCGAGCGTGGCGCCGTTACGGTTGGCCAGGACCACGTCATCGGTGTCTGTGGCCGCCAGGGCAACCCGGCCGGACAGCAGTTCGCGGACGGCCATGCTGTTGCCGTCCACTTTCTTCGCACCACGTTCGCGCAGCCCCGTCAGAAACTCGGCCGTTTCATCGCGACCCCAGAGGGCGACCATGGCCGCCACGTGCCCCCGGGTGGTGCCGAACAGCGGGTTGGCGTAAGCGACCTTCGCGGCGACGGCCTCGTCGTCCATGTCGACCCATCGCTGCGGCACCTGGTCGGCCGGAATGCGGGCCGGGTCAAACGCGATGACCCGACCGCGCAGGCCGATGGCCGTCCAGCGGTGCTCCGGGTCGCGGTAGCGCGGCGGAATATCCGAAGCGGCGGGCGAGTCATACGGCTCGAGCAGGCCCTTGCGCGCCAGGAGAATCGTGTTGAAAAGCTCCGACGACCAGAAAACGTCCGCCTGCGGACGGTCTTTCTCCATCTCAATCTTGTTGACGAGGCCCGTCGTTTTGCCGGCTTCGCTGTCATACGTGGTCTGCACCGTGATGCCGGTGCGTTTTTCGAATTCGGCGATCACCTGCCGGCCGAACACCTCGTCGACGCTGCAGTAGAGGCGCACGACGTTTGTCGGCTTTGCGTCGCGACACGCGCAGATGAACACCACGAGAAGGAGCGATCCCCACCGTCCCCATGCAGGACTCTTCATCATTATGAGAAGCCTTTCCTGAAGTGCGACGCGACCTTCGTCCGTGAACCGTCCGAACGCCAAGGCCGCATCAAGCCGCGCCAGTCCATTACGATCCCGCGGTTTCGCTCTCGTCCAGAGCCTCCGCAGGCTTTTCGCCTTCGGGGGCGTTCTCTTCTTCCACAGCGCTCGGGTGGCCCAGCGCCTGCTGCACGCGGGTGAAGTACTCTTTCACGGAGCGCTGGTACTGCCGCGGGATCCGGTCCCGCTGGATGGCGTCGGTGGCGTTGCGTTCCTCCGCGGTGACCACTTCCGCCAACTCACTGGACGTCTCTCCCTTGATCTGCTCTCCTTCCACGAGAAACTGCCCGATGATCTTTCCCGGACCCGTGTGAACGGGCGCCCGCTCGGGCTTGAAGCCGACCGCCGTCGGCGCTTCGGGGGCAATGCCCCCGCGGCCCTGCCCCATTTGTCCCATGCCGGCACCCCGTCCGCCCGATCCTGTTCCCTGGCACGCGCCGCAGATCTGCCCGTCGCACATGCCGGTCCCTTTGCACTGCGGACAATCGCCCATCTGGGATTTGGCGTTGTCGAGCGATGCCATGGCGGACTCCAGCTCGTTCATCTGCTGTTCGAGCATCTCCATTTCGCCGAGCTGATCGCCCATGGATTGGAGGCCGGAAGCGGCGTCGCCCGAATGCCCCGGCTGCATTGAGGACGCCGCCAGGCTCAAAGCGCTGCTCATGTTCCGGCACGCGTTGCAGGCGTCGGCTCGTTTGCGCATCTGCTGCATCAGCGAATCCACCTGGTTCTGCGGAATGCCGAGCTTGGAAAGCTGCCTCTCCAGCTCGGAGGTGTCGCCCTGGGCGATCTGATCCATCAGCTTCTGCGCGTCCTCCTTTTTCATCCCGGCCTGCTCGATCTTCTGCTGAAGCGCCGCGTTGTCGGCCGCCGCCTTCCTGAGCTGCTCGGCGAGCCGCTCGAGCTGTTCCTGCGTCTGCTGCAGGGCCTCGGTGTTCTGCGAATTCTGCATGTTGGCCAGGTGTTCCTGGAGGGCCTTTGTTGCCTCGTTGGCGGCCTGGAAATCTCCCTGGGCCAGCGCCTGTGCCAGCTTCTGCGCGGGCGAGTTCGGGTCGTTCTCCTCGGGTTTGATCGCGCGAAGCATCCTCTTCATCTCGCCGACCTTCTCGAACTGCTCACCCTGACGCTGCTGGCGCAGGGCGTCGGCCGCGGAGGTGATTTTCTTGAGCGCCTCCACACGCCGGGCCTCGGGATCCCCCACCGGCTCTTTGGAAAGGTTCTCCAGCCCCGCGACCAGATCCTTCATGGCCGGGTTGTCCTTCAAACCTTCATGGATCCGGGCCTCTTTTCTGACCAGGTCGATCTTCTTCTGGACGTCCACCTTCTGGCGTCGGATCAGATCCTCCGGCGGCTGGTCCGTCTGGGCCTGCGTACGCGTGATCCACCCGGACGGCAGCAACAACAGAATGATCACGATGACCGCGGCGATTCCCGTGTACCACAGCGGCTGGGGAGCGCGCAGAGGAATGTGCTGCCGCACGGATACCGTGCTGCTCACGCGCTGCGCATCGACGACCACGGCGTGCGCATAGGGGTCCGCCGACTGTTCGCAGTACAGGCCGCTGCTGACCCGTTCCCGCAGACCCGCCGCCCGATCGAGTTCAGCGGCTGCGGTGATTTCATCGGGCCGGCCGATCAAGCTGATGATCGTGGCCACGATGCCGGCGGCACCGGCCAGTCCCAGCGCGATCCATCCCAGCGGTGCCTCCGCGCCAAGCAGCCTGACCCCGAAAACCACACACGCATAGACGCCGGCCGCAGCCGTCAACGACCACGCCAGAAGCAGGAACCACCGGTTGGCCCACAACCGCTGCTGCGTCCGCCGGACTTGGTGTCGAAGTGCTGTCATGACTCGTTCCGTCCCAAAAAGGCCTGGATCGGATCCTTCCGACTTCCCACCATCCTAAGCTTGTCTCCCTTCCGTTACAACGACCCATCCATCGCGGATGCGCCAGTTGCGACGGACTGCGTCCGCTGCTTCAGCGGCCGTCGAGAAGCAGGGCCGTATTTGCCCTCCCGTATTTATGTGTTGTCGCAGCCCCTGCATTTCAGACGCAAATTCCGTGGCTCCGGATCCCACATGTTCCCTGTCAAGCCCGACTGGACTACCAAAGCCGCCGACAAACCTCCCCTATTGTTTCACTAAACGTACACTGGCAAAATCGGACCGACGCTTGTATCGTTGCGATCCGGATACATTCGTTGGTTGCCATCCGGGATCGGAGTTGAGGAGGTAACGGTCGGAGATCATGCCCAAGGAGGTGAGGAAGGCTGTCTGGGTGGGGATTGTCGGCGTATGCGCGCTCGCCGGTTGTTCGAGTGACGGAGGCGGCGGGGCGGCGGACACCACTCCGGTGGCGGTGTCGCTAGACCTGAGCTGGAGCGGACTGGGGGCGTTCGATGTTCAGGCGGGAGTGCCGGCGGCCAATCGCGGCATCGGCCGGATTACTCCGGACGGTTTGACCGGACGCAGCGGGATGCTTCGGCTCGATCCGGCCGCGATCACGGTCGGGCCGCACGAGCCGCGGGAGGATGCGGTTGCGGCCCAGGCGGGTGTGATGCTGGTCATTCTCCTTCGGTTCGATTCCATCGACCGTCAGGACACCGTCTGCCGCGAGGGCGAGCCATACGGGCCCTTCCATCTGACGCTCAACAGCGATTCCCTTCCGGTGTCAGTGTCCCCACAGAGCGTACCGCTGAAAGAGAGCACGATTGACCAGATCACGTCCGCTTCATTTGCCCTGTGCATCCGGATCGAATCTGCGATCGACGCCACGGTAGACATCGCCAGGCTGAACTTCAACCTCCGGCCGTAGGAACCGCACGCGGATGTGCAAATCACGGCGCGGTTCGAGAAGTGCCTGAAAGGCTTCGCCCGCACCGCAAATGACGAAGGGCGCGAGAAGACGGTGATCGGTGGCCGGCAGGCGCTGCGTTCGGGAGAGTCCGCGCGTCGCCAGGGGAATCCCGGACTGCATGACGGAGGGATGGGGCATCTCACGCGGTCCCGCCCGGCCGGCGGTCTTCGTCCTCCCGCACCTCCAGGTGCCGCGTGACCAGACGGATCGTGTCGATCGACACCCGGCCCTCCAGGCGGTCGTGGATGAGTCGGATCGAGCGGGTACCCAGATCCTTCGCGGCGTCCGCGACTGGCCCGTAGTCTCGGGGCTGCACCCAGGCATCGATGCTGTCCGGCCGCGTCTGGGATATGTATTCGCGCAGGTAGCGCAACGCCCGGGTCGGCGTCATACGGAGAAACCTTGCGGCCTCGTCGATCGCGGTTCGTTGTTCAAACAGCTCGTAGGCGGCGCGGCGTGCGGCCGTCATTTTTGGCGGGCGCCGTTGCACGCGGACCGCGTCGTTTGCCGACGCCAGCGGCGGCTGCCCGAGATAGGCGCGCACGGCATCCACGAACGGGCGACCGAAGCTCTTGAGCTTCTGCTGTCCGACACCGTTGACGCGAAGGAAATCATCCAACGTTGTGGGCGCCAGGCGCGCCATGTCCCGCAACGACAGGTCGGTGAAAACCAGGTACGGCGGCACCCCGCGCCGGGCGGCCAGCTCCTTTCGAACGGCTCGCAGCCGCTCGAACAGGTCCGGGTCTACGCCGGCCCAGGTTTCTGCCTCCGCCTTCGTCTTGCGCACCGGCGCGGTTCGCGGCCGGGTCAGCCGGACCTCTCGCTGCCCGCGCAGCACTTCCCAGGACGCCGTGTTCAACTGGAGCACAGGCCACTCCCCGTCGCTCCGCCGCATCAGGTCCTGATCCAGCAACTGGTAGACCAGGTTCATCACGGCCTTGCGCGGCATGTCCTTCAGCAATCCGAACGTGCTGAGCTGATCGTGTTGGTGCCTCCGAGTCATCTCCGTGTCGTCGCCCAGCAGCACGTCCACCACGTGACCCGCGCCGAACCGCTCCTGCACGCGGGCCACGCACGACAGGATCTTCTGAGCGATGACCGTGCCGTCCTCCACTCCCTCCGCCTCGTCCAGGCAGATGTCACACGCACCGCAGTTGTCCCGCTCGTAGGTCTGGCCGAAGTACGTCGCGATCGCCCGGTGCCGGCAGATGGCCGAATTGGCGAACCGCTGCATCTTCCGCAACAGCAGGCGGGCCGCTTCGACGATTTCCTCGGCCGCTTGGGCCTCCGCGGCGCTTCGGGAAATCAGCGAATCCCACCGCTGGGCATCCGCCGCCGAGTACAGCAGCACGCACTCGGCGGCCAGTCCGTCGCGTCCGGCCCGGCCCGTCTCCTGCTGATAGTGCTCCAGGGATTTGGGCATGCTGGCGTGTATGACGCAGCGCACGTTGCTCCGATCGATGCCCATGCCGAACGCCACCGTGGCTACCACCACGTTCAGCGATTCCTCAGCGAACGCGTCCTGAATCCGCCGCCGTGTGTCGGGATCCAGGCCGGCGTGATACGCCTGCGCCTTCATTCCGCGGCGCTGCAACCAGGCGGCCATCGCTTCGGTGTCCTTGCGACTGAGGCAGTACACGATTGCCGCACGGTCCTCATGACGCCGCAGCACCGCTTCCGTCTGCTCGTGTGCGTCCACCCGCGGCACGACCCGGTACACCAGGTTCGGTCGATCGAACGTTCCCACCCAAACCGCCGCGTTCTCCAGGCGCAACTGGGCGATGATGTCCTGGCGGACCCGCTCGGTGGCGGTGGCCGTATACGCGTGGATGCTGGTTCCGGCGAAGCGCTCCTTCAGCAGCGCGAGCTGGCGGTACTCCGGTCGGAAGTCGTGGCCCCAGTGGCTGATGCAATGAGCCTCATCGATGGCAAACGCCCGGACCTTCGCCTGCTTCAGAAGGCTCAGAAATGCAGGAGTGAGCAGCCGCTCCGGGGCGACGAACAGCAGGCGATACTGTCCCCGGGCCAGTCCGGCCTCCACTTCTTGCCGCTGCTGGGGCGTCAGGCCGCTGTACAGGGCGGCTGCCGGGTATCCGCAGGCCCGCAGCCCGTCCACCTGGTCCTTCATCAGGGAGATGAGCGGAGATACGACAACGTCCGTTCGGCCCGCCAGCAACGGTGGAACCTGGTAGCACAGTGACTTGCCTCCCCCGGTGGGCAGCACGACGAGCGAATCCCGACCTTCCAGCCCGGCCCGGATCGCCTCTTCCTGCATCGGCCGCAACCGGTCGAACCCCCAGACCCGGCGTACAACTGCCATGATCCGCCGTTCCGCAGGCTCGGCTGTCGTATCCATCTGGTTCATGATCGGACAGGGTATCGTGTTCCATCCGTCCGGCCAATTGCTTTTCCGACCGACCTGGCATTGAGCATCTGTTCTGGGGATGGTCGGCGGGACAGGCGAATGTGAGGTCGGCCGACAAGTTTCGACATTCTGCCCGCAGGAGTTGCCGCTGCGACAATCCCATCGGGTACAGGCCCCGGAGACGGCAGAGGAATTCCGCGCGGCAGATCAAGCGAAGCGTGTATGTGGCCGAGTGTAATAGAGGCGGTGCAACGTCCGCGTAATACGACCGGCCCGGGTTAGACGGTTCGCCCGGGCTTGTCCTATAATGCCCGGGGTCGGCGCATCTGGAAATCCGGGTGCCGGCTGCACCACGGAGAAGCCTCACGGCGTATAGAGTTACGTCAGCCCGGAACGTGATCCGGCGGTCTCATGAGTGGGTGTCGGGGCCCGTGTTCCGACGCAGCAGAGGAGTTGTTATGCGGAATTCCCGCCACCGACGAATCCTGATTGCCTTCATCAGCGCGTTCCTGTCGGCTCCGGTTGTGTCGCTTGCGGCTTCCGGCGTCGAACAGGATACACCCATTTCGAACCGGCTGGACCCCTCGTGGCGAGACGCGATCCAGCTTCTGGACCAGAGCTCCGTTCTGGCGGAGCGCATCTCGGTCGGCGCTGCCCCGGAGGCGCTTCAGGTTCCGCTTCACAAGCTGGCGGACTGGTTCCGGGCGTGGTCGGAGCTGGACACGAGTCGGTGGGGGCTGTCGCGGACGGATTTCGAGATGTATGTGTCTCGCGCCAACAAGTGGCGAGCACAGGGCAAGATCGACCGGGCTCTGGACTACGCTCTCCGCGCGTTTCACAACACGCGTGACAAAGACGCGTTTCGGAAAGAATCGTGGCTGGCCCAGTTGCGCAAAGACGCGCAGGCGAAGGCTCAGGAGGATCGCGAGGCGAAGAACTGGCTGGACGCGCATGCCATCTACTACGAGCTGAGCGAGATCTTCGACCAGGACCAGGAGCTGAAGGACCTTCGTCATGAATGCCTGACCCACGCGCGGCTCGAAGAGTTGTACAAGAAAGACAGCCGGTGGGAGGAATCCCTCAAGGGCATTGATCCGGAAATGGTGACGGAGGCGCTGTGGCGCATCGACCAGAAATACGTGACGGAAGCGGACTTCCGCGCCTTGACGGAAGCGGGTCTCAAACAGGTGCTGCTTCTGGCGGATTCGCCCGCCCTGCGCGAGCTGTTTGAATACCTCCGGGACGACGATCGACGGCAGGAGTTCGTGCAGCGGTTGCAGGTCCGGCTCGCTCAGGTTCGTGCGGCCGAATCGCTGGACCGGCGGACGGCGGTGCGCCACTTCAATCGCATGCTGAGCATCAACGGCCAGACCGTGCAGTTGCCCGAGGCCCTGCTCACCAGCGAGTTTGCCGAGGGCGCGCTGGACGAGCTCGACGAGTTCACGTCGGTGATCTGGCCGGCGGAATACAAGGAGTTCCGCAAGCATACGCAGGGCAACTTCATCGGGGTGGGAATCTCCATTCGTCAGAAATACAACTCCCAGACGGAGTGTAACGACGTCGTCGTGGTTTCGCCCATAGAGGACTCGCCCGCCTACGCGGCGGGGGTCCAGGCGGACGACGTGATTACGCACGTGGATGGCAAGTCGCTCTGTGAGATGAATATCTCGCTGAGCCGGGCGGTCGAGATGATCACCGGGCCGGAGGGCACGCACGTCAGGCTCACGCTGTATCGGCCGGGCGAGGATCGCAGCATCGAGATGAAGCTCGAGCGGCGCAAGGTGGTCATACAGTCCGTCAAGGGTGACGTTCGTGACCAGGCGGACGAACAGAAGTGGAATTTCATGCTCGATCCGGACCTGGGCATCGGCTATATGCGCGTGACGAATTTCCAGGAGAACACCGTCGATGAGCTCCGGACGATCATCACCGACCTGAAGAACAAGCACAATCTCCGCGGGTTGATTCTCGATCTGCGTTTCAATCCGGGGGGCCTGCTGCAGTCGGCGGTGGAAGTGGCGGAGCTTTTCCTGCGTTCGAAACAGCGGATCGTCAGCACTCAGGGGTTGCGCAGCCGGCCCTGGGAGATTGACACGCGCAACGACGGCCCGTTCCGCGACCTGCCCCTGATCGTGCTGGTGAACGAGTATAGCGCCAGCGCTTCAGAGATCGTGTCCGGAGCGATTCGCGACCATCATCGCGGGGTGCTCATCGGCGAGCGGACCTTCGGCAAGTTCAGCGTGCAGAATCTCATTCAACTGGTCCGCAGCGATGCCCACCTGAAGCTCACCACGGCCCACTACTATCTGCCCAGCGGTCGATCACTGCACAAAGTCGACGGCACCACAGAGTGGGGCGTGGAACCGGATGTCGCCGTCGCCCTGGTGCCCAAGGAAATCCGCCGGGTGCTCGAAATCCGCCGCGATACCGACGTGATCGGCCCACGCGGCAAAAACAACGAGGATGACGAGGAAGAGGACGAGCTGGTGCCGCTTCCCCGCCGGACAGACGAGGATCCGCCCAGAGTCCCCGCCACGCAGCCGGCACCCGGCGCAGACGAGGTCGGGCCGCCCACGACTCAGCCGGTCGAGGAAGAGCCGGACGAGCCGGATCCGAACAACTATCCGAGGATCGACCCGCAATTGGAAGCCGCTTTGCTGCTGATGCGCGTGCGATTGACCCAGGAAGACTATCCGGCCGTCGCTCGGTACATGGATGAGATTTCGACCACCCCGGCCACCGCGGCTCTGAACGGGGAAAAAGTCCGGACGCAGTAGGGCCGCGGGCCCGGCACTGCCGGAAGAACCCGGATTCACGGTCGGGCGGAGTCCTTCAGCACCGCCCATTCCAGAACGCCGCCGGAGAACCCCGGCTGCAACTGGACTTCCAGCCGCAGGCCGGTCGTCTCGACCGGATCGAAACGCAGACAATTCACCTGATCGTCTCGCACGCCGTAATCCGTCCTGTTGGCCACCTCGCGCCATTCCTCGCCGTCGCGGTAGAGCAGCTTCCACGAGGCCGGCACCCGGCACTGTCCGCCCTGGCGGCCGTCATCGAACCAGTACACGTCCACGCCGGAGACACGCCAGGGCCTCTCAAAATCGTATTGCAGCCATTCCGCGGTGCCCAGATGATCCCACCAGTCCATTCGCGGTACGTTGCTGTCGCCGGGCCAGGCGGGCTCAATTCCGTCATGCACCGCCGCCAGGCTTCCATGCACGTGCGAGGCCGAAGGGCGGATTCCCCCCTCTGCCGGGACGGGCACAAGGCTGTCGGATTCCGGCAGCCACACCATCATGGATCCGGCCTGTCGGTTGTCCCAGACGCAGTAGGGAATGGCGGTGAAATCGACCGGCCGGCCTTCCGTTGCGGGACGGTAAAGGTCCGCTCCCCAGGTCGTGGAGACTGCCGCTTCGCGTCCCTTTCCTTCGATCACCGTCACGCCGCCCAGCAGATCCTTGCGATGCACCGTGCGCAGAACAGCGTCGCCGGGCAGGACCAGCCGGTCGAGGGATCCTCCGGCATCCTGGGCTTCCACCGCGTAGAGGATCGGACCGCGCTGGAGGGCCACGCGTCCGCGATCGGCCGGCACCCGTGGATTCGCACGGATTCGTTGAATCGGCATGGCGAGCGATAATTCCACGGAGTCTCCGGGTTTCCAGGCCCGTTCGATCCGCAGGTAGCCGGCCGCGACAGACGGCTCGTTCAGAGGCTCTCCATTGACCTTCGCCTCGGCCTTCGGGCACCAGTCTGGAAGCCGCAGGCACAGCGCGAAGGGTTTTTCTGCGTGTGGGGACACCGTCAGCCGGACCGCACCATCCCAGGGGTAGTCCGTTTTCTGTTCCAGCTTCACGGGCACGCCGTCGACGAGGGTTTCCGCGCGTCCGGTGACATAGAGATTTACGTAGATTCCGTTGTGGTCCACGGCGTAGACATAGCCGCCCAGGGTGGGGAAAAAGCGGGCGAAATTCGGCGGGCAGCAGGCGCAAGCGTACCAGGACTTGCGGTGGTGATCGCCCCGACTGGCCAGCGGGTTCACGTAGAAGAACCGATCGCCGGTAAGGCTGATGCCGGCGGGCAGCGAATTGTAGAGCACGCGCTCCAGGACGTTCACGTATCGTGCGTCCTTCGTCAGCAGGTTCATGCGGTGGGCCCAGAAGACCAGCCCGATGGAGGCGCACGATTCGCAGTAGGCGGTTTCATTGGGCAGGTCGTACGGGACCGTGAACCCCTCATTGTGCGCCGACGGCCCGATGCCTCCGGTGACATAGAGTTTCCGCTGTGTCACGTCGTCCCAGATGCGCTGCAGCGCCGCCAGGTGGGCCCGGCTGCCCGACGCCCGCATGACATCGGCCAGCCCGCAGTAGTAATACATGGCCCGGACCGCGTGCCCGACGATCCGGCTCTCCTGATCGATCGGCGTTTGATCCTGACAATACTCTCCGTAGAGCTCACGCCCGTGCGCCCGCCCCCGCTCCTCCAGAAAGAAGCGGGCGAGATCCAGGTATTTCGGGTCGCCGGTGACTTCCGCGAGCTTCACGAGGGCTAGTTCGATCTCCTGGTGTCCGGGTACGTCACGCCGCTTGTCCGGGCCGAAGATGGATGCCACGAGGTCGGCGAAACGAATGGCGACATCCAGCAACGTACGCTTGCCGGTGGCTGCGTGGTGCGCGATTGCCGCTTCGATCAGATGTCCGCAACAATAGAGTTCGTGCGCTGTGTTGAGCTTCGTCCAGCGGGCGTCCGGCCGGACAAGTGTGAAATAGCTGTTGAGGTAGCCGTCGGGCTGCTGGGCCGCGGCGATGATGGCGACCAGCTCGTCCACCTGTTTCTCCAGGGCCGGATCGGGCCGGCGGCCCAGCTCGTAGCAGGCGCCTTCCAGCACTTTGTAAACGTCGGAATCGTTGAAAAGGTACCCCTCATACTCTTTGCCTTCCAGAAGCCCGCCGGCGCGGCGCAGATTGTTGATCCGCCCGGTCTGCTCGCACATCTGGAAATTGTGCAGGATCGTTCGCTCGCGGTTGGCCTTCATACGGGGCGCCCAGAAGTCGTCCGTCACCTCGACGGCGCCGTATGACACGGGAGTCAGCCCCGGTTCCGCCGCGCTCGCCACGCCCGTCGCCAACGCCATCGCCACCGCCGCCCATCGCCTCATGAGACACCTCCGTTCGCCGACCACGGATCTCTGCGCTTCGTCTCTCCTCGATCCGGAGATTCGCAGGGGGGTGCGGGCCGTTCCCTCCAGCCTGGCGATTCGCTCCTGGCAATTCAGGATCAGCTCGGGTTCAAGACGCCCACGACCCATTCGAAGATCCCGCCGGATCGTCCCTCCTGCAGCGTTACCTCCAGTTTCAGCTCCGTCGCCTCCACCGGATCAAACCGCATGGAATCCCAGCCTCGTCGGTCCGCCTCCGCCTTGCCGCGCGACACCACGGGCTTCCACGCGCCGTTCTTCCGCCAGAAGACCCGCCAGGAGGCAGGCGGCCGGCACTCACCGTCATCACCGTCATCCACCCAGTATACGTGCACTTGCGACACCGGCCTTGGGCGTTCGAACCGATACGTGATCCATTCCGTGGTCCCCTTATGCGGACGCCAGGTGAAGCGAGCCACCTGGCTGGGGTCTCTGCCCGTCCAGGGCCAGTCGCCGTTGCTCACGGCGGCCAGGTCATCACACACGTGAGAGGCCTCGTGCAGACATTTCAGGGGCGGCGTCCATTCGTGCGCGTCCGGGCCGCTGCTGACGGTCGGGAACGCCGAGATGCGCAGGCGGGCGCAGCCCATCGGGATCAGTGTGATCGTCTCGGGCGGACCCGCGTCCACGCGGGCCGGGCTTTCCTGCACTTCACCGACCAGGCCGGTGGAATCCTGCTGCCAGGCCGGGATTTGCTTGCCGCGGGTGGTCAGTTCGATCAGCGTGTCGTCCGGCGTGAAGGGCTGCGGCGCCAGCGGGCCGGGCTTGTGCACGACCTCGAACAAGGCGGTCGGGTCGGCCGTGTCTTCGATGTCCAGTCCGTAGTTCCACGGCGTCTGCGGATAGACCTCGTATGCCGGCCACGCATGATAATCCTTGCCGATGCCCTCGCGAACGGTGTGCCAGCGCTCTTCGATGCGCAACGAGTATGTCAGCGGCCCGCGATGCACCGACACACAGTTGCCGTTGGCTTTCCAACGTTTCAGCGTCACCTTGGCCGGCAGGTGCAGCTCGATCTCGTCCCCATCCGACCAGCGGTGGTGCAGCACAAGGTATTGGCCCCCGCGTGCCGCGGCCGCGCGGTGCTGCCCGTTCACCGCCACGTTCGGGCTGTCGCACCAGCCGGGCACGCGCAGATAGAGCGGGAACTCCACGGGCCTGGCGGTCGCCACGCGCAAGGTGATCGTCTCGCTGAAGGGGTAGTCCGTGTTGGCGCGCAGCGTCACTTCCGCCCCGTCGGCCACCTTGGCCGTTACGTCGCTGGCGGCGTACACGATCGCGGCCAGCCCGCGATCCTGAGTGGCCATCCAGAGGTGTTCCGCCAGGTAGGGCCAGCCCATTGCGACGTTGTGCTGGCAGCAGCGGAAGTCCCAGGGATCAAAGGCCAGCGTGTTGCCCCCGTTTTCCAGGCCCGGGGCCTTGTTCTTGCGGTCGATCTGCACCAGGTTCGGTGCGGTCAGGTAGTGCAGCCCTTTCAGATCCGGGGTCATGGACGCGGGCAGCGAGTTGAACGCGACGTCCTCCAACCGGTCCGCCCAGTCTACCTGCCCGGTGATTTTCAGCAGCATCTCATACGAGAGCATGATCTCGGTCATGGAGCAGGTTTCGGCGCCCTGGCGGGGGCCGGGATAGCCGGGCCGGGCGTCCTCGTCCGCTCCGAACATGCCGCCGGGCACCTGCCCGTACTTTTCGTAGACTTCGGCCAGGCAACGCCGGGTCGCCTCCAGGTCCGCCTCGTCGTGCGACTGCTGGTACCAGAGGGCCGGGTTGCGGAAGCCCTGGCAGATGTTGACGCCGTGCCAGCTCTGGACCTTGCGGCCCCAATCCGCCCAGTTCTCGCGAATACGCCGGGCGAACTCGAGGAGCCAGCCTTCACCGGTGTGGTTGTAGAGCCAGTACACGCTGTCGAGCTCGTCGCCGGCCCGCACGTGCTGCCACCACTGCAGGGCGTATGTGCCGACGCCCCAGGGATGCACATAGAGGTCCCGGTCCGCCAGCGAATGGCGATACCGGAAGTATCGTGCCATCACGGGCTGGACACGCTCGTCCCGCGTTGCCTCAAAGAAACTGCGCAACGCGAACAGCATGATCATATTCGGCCACGCGTCGCCGGAGGCCTTCATGGGCTGAGGCCCGATCCATCCGTCCGCGTCCTGGCTGGCCAGCAGAGCGTCCAGCCATACTCGCGCCTCGCGGATGATCCGCGAATCCTTCAGGACGTATCCCAGATCGCCGAATCCCTTGAGCCAGTAGGGAACCTCTTCCCAGGCCGCCTTCTCTTTCGGATGCAGCCAGCCGCTGTCCGGACGGCAGAACTCGCTCACTTCCGGCAGATGTCCGACGAACCCATCCCGCATCCGGACGAGTTGCTCATGCAGCCATCCGCGCGGCGTGATGGCGCCGATCGGCAGCTTCACGAGCGGATTGGGTCGCAGGGGAGGGCGGTTGGAGACGTAGTGACTGCCCGGGCCGTCGAGCGGAAGCGTGTCAACCGCGTGAATTCTCATCGAAAATCCCTCTTAACGTCATTCTGAAAAAACAGTTACGATCCGCATCCCCGAGTGCAACATACCTCAGGCCGCCGGGCCGAGAGTCGTGTCCTGGTCCTGATCCGGCGGAAATCCCTTCCTGTGGACCGAGCTACGAGACGGGATCCTTCCGCGATCGCCGTCGAGTGGCCCCGCGTCCATTTGCATAAGAATGCGGGGCTCCCCTTATTGGGACACAGTTGTACCCTGGGGGACGCAGGCGGTAAAGCAGGCTGGCTTCGTGTGCCGCAGGGTTACCCACCGGCCTCAGCGGCTCATGGGGCGTTTCAGGATCACCACGATGCCCCGTGGCCGCCGGCGGCCTGCTCAGGTAGCCCTCTTGATGGTTGGTTGACGCCTGTCTGCGGAATGGGTCGAAATCGCTTCCCGATTTCGTGGCGTCAGTGGTATCAGACGCCCAGCCGCCGGGGGCCGCGCTGCCGCTCGGCGGCGTCCGTGGCGTCGCGCAGCACGACGGCCACCGTGACAGGGCCGACGCCGCCGGGAACCGGCGTTATTACACCGGCCACCTCGCGCACTTCATCGAACTGCACGTCGCCGACTACCTTCGTCTTGTCGCTGCCAGAGGACACAGGCACCCGGTTGATGCCCACATCGATTACGATCGCCCCCGGCTTGACGTGCTCGGCCGTCACCAGGCCCGGCACACCGGCGGTGGCCACCAGGATATCCGCCCGCCGCGTGAGCTCTTTCAGATCCTTCGTATACTTGTTGCACGCGGTCACTGTGGCGTCCTGCTGCATCAGGTTCAAGGCGATGGGCCGACCGGTGATGGTCCCCATTCCGATGACCACCGCGTGCCGGCCCCGCACCTGGCAGCCCAGCTCCCGCATGACCTCCAGCACCGCCGCCGACGTGCAGGGGGCCATGATGGGGCAATTGTAGAAGAGCATCCCGATATTCGTCGGGTTCACTCCCTCAATGTCTTTGTAGGGATCAATGCAGTACTGGGCAGCCGGCGTGTCCAGGTCGGCAGGCAGCGGCAGATTCAGCAGAATGCCTGTCACCTGCGGGTCGTCATTCAACCGCCGGATGAGCCCGGTTACATCCTGCTGCGTGCAGCCGGTGGGCAGCGTATGCAGATGATAGGCGATTCCAACCTCGCGGCATTGCCGCTCCTGCGACTGAGTGAAAATCGTACCGGCCGCGGAATTGCCCGCAAGAATCACGTCCAGCCGGACTCGAATGCCCTGACCGGCCAGCCGCCGGACCCGCTCAGCCGTCTGTTGTTTGATTTTTGCCGCGACCGCCTTGCCGTCGAAAACCGTTGCCGTCATCGTCCGTGCTCGCTTTCGGAAGCGTTCGGGGATGGATGTTCAATGTCCACAAACGGTGTGATGAAATTACGCCGGACCACCGCCCGGTACTCCGGTCGAGTATGGATATACCACCCGGCGATACACAGGCCAAGCACAGCTCCGGCCCAGAGCCCCGCCTTCACCCGGCGAATCAGGCGGTCGTACGCGCGAAGTCGAGCCACGTCGCCCGCCAGAGACTGCAGGAACTGCATCCGGCTGGCCAGGGAAGAGTGACGCCAGCTCCGTTCGTCGTGCGGAATGCCATTCAGGACGGCCACCCGATCCAGCGTGGCGGCGAATGTGCCGGCGGCTGTCGCACAGAGCGCGGCGGGGTTGCCCGGCAGCCCGCCGGGGTGGCGTCCACACGGCAGTTTGCATCGGTCAACCAGTTGCGTCAGGCAGCGCGCGCCGTACAGGTCGGCCTGTCGCTCGAACCGGCGGGAGACCCAGCCGAACCCGATCCCCCAGACGAGCAGCACGCCCAGGAAACCGGATGTCTCAATCGTTCCATCGTTCAAGGGGACCAGCGGGGCCGCGGGGTCGGAAACGCGGATCAGAATCTCCACGAAGCCCGAAACCAGCAACATGCCACACACGGCAAACAACAGAAAATAGGGAATATGGTGTAGCCGTACGTGACCCACCTCGTGGCCGAAGACCCCCACGATCTTCGTTTCGTCCAGCGAGTCCAGCAGGGCGTCTGAAAGCAGAATGTAACGAACGGACGGGAATAACCCCATGACGGCAGCGTTAACCATCATGTGTTGACTTCGCCAAATCAGGATCTCCCGGTAGCGCAGCCCGATCTGCCGGCACAGTTCCTCCAGCCGTCGACGGAGCGGCCCGTCCGGAAGCGGTTCGGTCGACCAGATGTACCGCAGCATTACCGGTGCCAGCACAAACACCGTCAGGGCGGCCAATGCCAGCACGAGCTGGCTTGCCCAGGGCACCCGAAGCCAATGGACAAGCGTGTCCCGATTGCGCTCGGCCCAACGGAACGCGACCAGGATCAGCGTCATCGGCACGGCTGCGATCAGGAGCTGATGCCGGATCTGAAAACACAGGTACCCGCCAAGCGACCATACGGTTGGACGAGGCGCGCCCGGCGTCTCCAGTTGACGGATTCGCAGGGTGGTCTGACGCACGGATCGGTCAACCGGATACGCTGCGATCCACAGCAGCACCAGCGAGGCGAAAAACGGCAGCAGGATCGTCAGGTCCGCCAGCCCGGGAATCGCTCGCACGCCGGGCAGGCTGCGGACAAGCTCCGGCCAAGTGGTGAGCCCGACATCTGCGGCAAAAGCAACTACGGCCGCGACCGCCAGCAGGAAATTGCCCCAGTGATATTGATGCTGCATTTTTTGCACGCGGTCGGAGTTCGTTCCGTTCGCGCGGCGCAGCCGGGCGGACATCCATGCCCCGGCCAGAAAGAAAAGCACTGGCTTGGCCAGGACGAAGGTCAGGCAGGTTCCGACACGGTCCAGCCACGGCTCGATGGGCCGGGCGTCGGGCCACCAGAAGAGCAGAAAGTAGGCTACGATTACGTGTAAGTACATTCGTGATAAGGCGTTAAAGCCGGATCCCATCGCCGAACAACAGCCCAGTCCCCTCCGTGGGGCGGTCTGGGGCCATCGGGCGTGCGTGCGGTAATCCGTCTTTCGCCATCGCCCGTATCCGCGCGTGCGTGTAGAATACCCGCGACGGCGCGGAGAGGAAACGGGCGAACCTGCTGAGGTTTTTTCCAGGAGTACAACGCAATGAGGACTTCAGGACGATGGATGACGTTCGCAATGATGGCCGCTCTGGGGCTGCTCTGGGCCGGATCGGTCCGTGCCCAGGAGGTGCCGCCTGCGGAAGATGAGGAGATCGTGGAACCGGATGACGCGGCGATCGACCCGGCGGAGGACCACGAGCCCGCTCCGGCGGAAGGGCGGTCGCGGCCGGGAAAAGACGCGCACAAGGCTTCGGAGGTCGATCGGCGCACTCAGGAGTTGGAGTACCTGACGGAACTCCGTCGGGCGGTGACCAAGGAAATCCGGCTTAACGACGACCAGATGCGCGCGGTGATAGACCTGTTCAAGGCCCACACCGAGTTTGTCGAGGCGTACGAACCGGAGGAATCCGAGAAGGTCGTTGACCCCAAGGAGGCGGAGGCGGAACGGGAGAAACTCCAGGAAGAGCTTCGCGAGGCGCGCCGGAACCGGGATCGGGATCGCGTGATGGAGCTGATGGCGAAAATTCGTCAGGGCGAACACGAAGATGAGATCACGCAGGCGACGCGCCGCTTTCACCAGGAGGTGGCGGGAGAGCTCGACCCTGACCAGCAGCAGCAGTTTCGCGAGATTGTCCGTCGGCTTTACAGGCAACCGGAGGATCCGATGGAGGCCGCGCGGCACCGCATGCGCGCATTGCGGACAATGCGCCGGGTGCTGGACGAGATGGAATTGACCGAAGAGCAGAATGAGGCCGTCCGTGAAGTGTTCCGTGAGAACATGCGTGTGTTCGGCGAGTCTGGCCGTGACCCTGAACGGATCAGCCAGGCCCAGGAAGAGATGAAGGCAAAGCTGCTGGACATCCTGGACGACGAACAGAAGAGCAAGTTCGAAGAACGGCTGAAATACTACGAGGAGCATCCCGAGGCGTTGCCCGACACCGGACGCCGCGGCAACCGGCCGACGCGGCCTCGGTCGCGAACGGAAGGACGCGGTCCGACGGCGCCCCCGCCCCGGCAGTAATCGTAATGCGTGGCCGTCCACGGCCCGGATGGAGGTTTGACGCGGGCTTCCGGCTCATGACGCCACAGGGCGGGCCGGAAGCCCGTGTTTTATGGCTGGTGCGAAACGGACCGTCGGGATTCGTGGCGAAGGGTTGACGTCGCCACCGCCCGACAAGACCATTCTGCCAGTTGTCGGCCGGTCAGGAGCAGAAGGAGGAGCGGTATGCGGCGTGGACATCGCGGTACGTGCGGATGCGCCCTCGGGCACGCGGGCTGGTGGATGCCGCTGGCGGGTCTGGGGCTGTTGGTCACTGGTTGCCTGGAGTCGCAGCAGACTTCCACGCTGGACCAGCGGATCGCCGAGCAAGTGACGCCCG
Source organism: Planctomycetota bacterium (assembly GCA_052034525.1). Lineage (GTDB taxonomy): Bacteria > Planctomycetota > Phycisphaerae > UBA1845 > UBA1845 > JAFGJQ01. Next base: position 1,288 of record JBPOIK010000116.1, on the reverse strand, counting down.
TCCGGCAGGCGGTCGACGAGGTCCAGGCCGCGGTCGAGCTGGCGCGACAGCAGCTTTCTGAACAGATCGTCGGGGTGCTGACCGAGGTGGCCTCGGAGCGACAGCGCATTGACGAGCTGAAACGCCAGACGGAATCCCTCCAGGCCGCGCTGGCCCGGTTCGAGGCCCTGGATCTGCCTGCGGCGTTACAGGTTCTTCAAGCCGCTCGAGCGGATCTGGATCGCTTGGCCGGTGACTTTCAATCCCGCATGGACGCGACAGACCAGGCGCTGGATGCGGCGGCGAAGGACCGGCGGCTATTGGCGGGGGCCGACGTGGAGTTGCGCTCCTACGTGGATTCATCCTTCAAAACGCTGGACAACCAATCCGCGGCGGCTCGGGATTCACTCCGGGCAACGCTGACCGACCGCATCGAGCAGGAGAAGAATGCCACGCACCTGGCCATCCGGACGGTGGAGAACACCGTGCAGGCCGGTTCCGCGCAGATCGCCCTGGCCATTCAGTTGCTGCGGGAATCGCTGGACGCGGAACAGCAGTCACTGGCCGGCCGGCGTCAGCGGGTGCGGGAGATTCTGGCCGGCCTGGATCGCCAGTTCACGACAGAGGGCGTTCAGAATCCCAGTGAACTGGCGTCTCTGTATTTCCGAGAGGCGATTGCCCTGCATGAAGAGTACATCGAGCAACCGGAAAACACCCGCCGGCTGGACGACGCGCTGCTGAACTATCGCAAGGGTCTGGCCCTGCGCCCGGACGACGCGGAGATGCATTTTGCGCTCGCTCGGCTTCTTATGCACGTGAATCGTCCGTCAGAGGCCGAGCCCCACCTGCGCTACTACCTCAGTCACGGCAATCAGGTCAAAAACCTCGACCAGGCCCGCCAATGGCTCGGAGACCAGTGAGCCTGGTTGCGGATTGCCGCATCCCTTTGTCCCGCGTCCCGACCCCTGCGCCCCGAGTTCCATCTGGCTGAATCAAGTTGCCTCAAAGTGAGGCCATTTCAGGCTGCTTTTCGGCGGCGCCGGGCGGCGGCTTTTCGATTGCGAGCGACGAGATACGCATGAACCTCCTCCATCCGTTCATCGATGGTCTCGCAGGTGTGGTTGCGGGTGACGTTGTACTGCCGATCCAGCTTGTGCAACAGCGCGATGAACAGGGCACTGCGCTTGCGGTTCCTGGCCACCCAGATCAGTCGATCCGTGTGGGCGTCCAGGTGGGCCGACGATGGCCGTAGTCGCGCGGGCCGCCTTCGACGGCGGTAATGAGGGCCAGGATGTACTCTTCGTTGACT
>JBPOIK010000081.1:0-26155 GCA_052034525.1 Planctomycetota bacterium | reverse complement strand
TGCGGAAACATCGATGACCTGATGAAGGAGGTTCATGCGTATCTCGTCGCTCGCAACCGAAGAGCCGCCGCCCGGCGCCGCCGAAAAGCGGCATAGAATGGCCTCACTTTGAGGCAATCTGATTTAGAACTATAGTTCTGCTGCATTGTCCTTGCGAAGGTCAATAGAAGAGCACACACGGCAACGCCGCCGTCTTTGCAAACGCGGAGCACTCCGCCTGCGGAATAGTTACGTCGCCATTACTCGCCAGACTGGACGTCGCTGCTGCGATGCGAGCGGCTAGCGACGGCGCAAAGCCACACTCAACCCGATCAACAGTAGCGCCAGGCTGGCCGGCTCTGGAATATGCGCCACCCAGGCCTCGCGCTGGCCCAATGGGTTGAAACCCCAGCCCGAGATGGTCAGGCCATCGGCCGACAGGCCGTACGCCTCTTCCAAATTCCAGCCGGTCAGATCCAGGCCGTATTCGTCCTGAAGGACATTCTTGATGCTGCGCATACCGTGCGCGGCGTCCCAGATGAACGCGTCCGAAGCATACTCGGCGCTCTGAGAACCGCCAACGATGATGGAGCCGTCATAGCTTACCCCGCCGTTGGCCCAGCTCGAGAACGATCCGCCCACCAGGTCCCCCAGGCCGACCATGCCCTCCTCCGCGGTCCAGCGAAAAGCCTCAAACCCATTCGGGCCATATCCATTGCCGATGACCACCCGCCCGTCTCCGGAAACGGCCATCGCCCGTGTGAATGGGAACGCGCCTCCGAGGCTTCCGAGATTCACTGGCCCCTGCGCCTCGGTCCACCGCCACGCGCCGAATCCAAAGGGCACTAGACCGCCGTCGCCCACGATCACCGCCCCGTCGGCTGAGACGCCGTTCGCCGAACCGCCAGTGAATCCCGGTGGCAGCGGAACGGCCGTCATCCCGCTTTCCGCGGTCCAACGAAACGGCAACTGACCCGATCCGTCCGCGTTGCCGCTGTTGCCCACGACGGTGGCGCCGTTCGCGCTGACGCCCACACCAGCGCTCACCGGCTTGCCCGGCAGTGCTCCCAGTCCCACCATGCCGGTGGCTTCCGTCCACCGGAAGGCCTCCTGCTGCGGCGTGCCGAACGCTCCATAGCCGACGATTACGCCATTGTTTGATACAGCGGAGGCCAAGCTGTTCTGGCCGGTGCTGCCAGGCAGGTCGCCCATCCCGACCAGCCCGCCGGTACGCGTCCAGCGAATCGCCTCGCGTCCGGCGTGGGAAATATCGACTCCGACGGCGACTGAGCCGTCAGGCGATAGTCCCAACGCATGGCTTTCGATTGCGGTCGGAAATTCGTGCAAGAATCCGAGCGGTTCGAACCAAGGATCCGCCAAAGCCGGTCCGGCCAGCAGAGGCGCGAACAGGATCGCCAAGCGTCGGATTGCGATGCGATGTGCCATTTTCCTTCCTCCTCCACGGTTAGAGAGATTTCGAGAGGCAGACCGTGTTCTGAACGTATACGCATATTTTCTTGTTTCGCTGAGAGAATCAAGACTAATTCAAATGCGATGCTGTCAGCGATCAGACGTTGATCAATAGCCGGTTGTGTGCGAAACAAAGTTGCGCTCCAATGAGGCCGCACATAAGTTAGGCGTGCCCAAACAATAACGAACCCCGGTCCATCCGGCGGAAAGGGGCCGCCCATGAAACCCGGTGTCATTCAACTGTCGCGGCAAGGCAAGCGCCGATTTCGACGCCTCATCCACAAGACCAAGGACGCCGCCTCGAAAACACGCTACCTCATCGTCCTCCAGACCGCCGAAGGTCAAAGCCGACGCGACATCGCCTGGATGCTCTGCTGTGCCGGGGCCACCGTCGATCGCGTCCGTAATCGCTTCCGCGCCGATGGCGAGGCCGGACTCGTCGACCGCCGCGGCGACAGCGGGCGGGCGATGGCCGAAGACGCCGACTCAGGTTTTCTGAACGAACGCTTTGAGGGCCACCGCGGCGTTGTGGACTTCATCGCGTGCGGAATAGACGAACGTGACGGTGCCTTTCCTGGCCTTCTGGCGCAGCAGGTCCACCATCTCCTGTTTGTCGCCCAGCTCTTTCCAGTAGCGCTGCTCGAACTGCTTCCACTTGGCCGGATCGTGCGCGAACCATTTGCGCAACTGCGGACTGGGCGCCACATCCTTGAGCCACAGGTCAATAGCGGCCTTGGCTTTCGTGAGGCCGCGCGGCCACAACCGCTCCACCAGCACTCGCTCTCCGTCGGATTTCGACGGCGTCTCATAGGCCCGTTTCAGTTGAATCATTGCTCCCTACCTCGGTCGACAGCTATCTCCGTCAGACCCGCTTCACGCCGGCCGGCCCGACTCCGGTTTCTCCTCCTGGGCCCGGGCGATCGTGTCCAGGGCAAGAAGGGAATGCGCGTAGGCCCCGCCGGCCCGCATTTCGGCCGCGACCCATATGGCTTCCATGATTTCCTCCGGTGTCACGCCGTGCTGCAACGCGGACTGCGTGTGACCGCGAATGCAGTACGGACACTGGGTCACATGGGCGACCGCCACGGCAATAAGCTGCTTCGTTCGGGCGGAGACCGCGCCTTCGGCGAACACGCTCTGGCTGAACGCCTTGAACGTCTCGGCCGGCTGGGGCGCCAACTGTCTGCCCTTTCGCCGCAGTTCCACGTTTGCCGCCGGAAACACCGGATTCTGCTCAGACATGACAAACACTCCTTCCATGCCATTATTGGCCGCCCGCCCCCCGGCGGGCAAGCGGAGTGTGCTGGATTGCCGCGAACCGGGCGCATCGATCGCATAGCGCCGATCCGCGCCGGCGGAGCCTGAGGAATCACCGCCTGGAGCGGGCATCCCCGCGCGCGGCAAGACCCGCGCAAGCCCGACACGGGGGGTCGAGCCGTTCGAGGCGACCGTCTCGCGGAACGAGCATCACCGGCGCCGCCTTACGACAGGCTGACGCCCATCTTCTCCAGGGCCTGTCCTTCGTTCGCGGCGAACGTGAAGATCTTGTGCAATGAGGTGATCTTGAAGAGTTTCTCGAGGTCCGGGCTCAGCCCGCAGATCACGAGCATGCCGGCGGCCTTCTCCACCTTCTGCCGCAGGGCGAGCAGCACCGAGAGCGCCGCGGATGAGAGGTGGGTCACCTTGGCCATGTCCAGCAGGAGTTTGCGCCGGTCCTGCTTCTCCACCAACGCGTTGAGTTCCAGCCCCACCGACTCAATGACCTGGGCGTCCAGCAGGGGGCCGTTCGGAAAGGTCACCACGGTCACGTCCTTGAGGGTCTGCACCAGCAATCCCGCGTTTGGCGTCATACAGAAATCTCCGTGAAACGCGTTCGATGGGGTTCCAGCTTACCGTGCCTTCGAAGGCGGGTCGAGATGTTCAGGAAAGCCTGGGCCCCCACCCGCGCCCGGCCTCGCCCCCCGCGCAGCAAACGGCCCCCACCCGGGCGGGATTGGGGGCCCAAAATCCGATTTCTTGGAGCGGATACCGCCACGCGGAGTCAGCCCGTATCCTTGGGGGCGTGCTGCCGCGCGAGTTCCGCGACGGCGTCAAAGGCCTGTGGATCGTGAATCGCCAACTCACTCATTATCTTGCGATTCAACGCGACTCCGGCCGCCTTGAGGCCGTAGATGAAACGACTGTACAGGATCGAGCGGCTCTGGCACGCGGCGGTCAGACGCGTGACCCACAGGGCCCGGAACTGGCGTTTCCGCGTCCGTCGATCGCGATACGCATAGGCTCCGCCTCGCGTCACCGCTTCTTTCGCGGTGCGGTACAAGCGGCTGCGTCCGCCTCGATAGCCCCGGGCCTCACGAAACAGACGTACTTTTCTGCGATGTCGGGCTGCTCCGACTGTCGTACGTGGCATGGTTCTGCTACTCCTGGCGGGCCACAACTCGATGCGCGCGGCACCGGCCCCGTGGCCCGAATGTCACCGACTTACCGCTTTCAGCCGGGAGATGATCTTCTTGGCCAGCACCGGCATGACCAACGCCGGCTTCCGCAGTCGTCGGACCCGATCGCCGCTTTTGCCGCTCATCAGATGCCCGGCAAAAGATGGTTTGTACCGGACCTTGCCCCGGGCCGTCACCTTTACCCGTTTGGCCAGTCCCTTGTGTGATTTCACCTTGGGCATACACGCCACCTCACAAACTCAACAGGTCAAAGACCGGGTATTTTAAGCCGGGCCGGCCGACTCCGCAACCCCCGCGCCCTGGTTGCCAGGCAAGGGGTTTCCCCCGCCCGGACCCTGCTCCTCCAGCCATCGACGTTGGGCCTCAATCCGCTCGCAGAACGCCGCCTCCTCCATCCACTCCACTCGGAAATGCCGGTCCAGGCAGACCGGGATTTCCTCTCCCTGCCGATGGCACTCCAGAAACGCGGCCCGATCAAATAGCACGACAAAACAGCCGCTTCTGCCGAGCACCGAGGTCACCCGCGGGCTGTGCCCGAGGATGAGCTCCCCCGATCGGCGGCGCAGGGCGACCACGGAATCCGCGGAAGGATAGCGGTAGAGAGATGCCCGATGCGGGTTCTGCACCCGGTTTCCCGGGAAGTCCAGCGGCAGACGCCCCTCCAGCCGCAGAATCTCGGCTTTCAGCGGCATCAGGAAGTCCCTCTTGAGGTCCGCATCCATGCGGGCGACGGCCTCCCGGTTCCGCTGCCACATGGTGACCACCATAAAGGCAACCACCCCCAGAAGGCACACGGCCCCTCCGCTGGCCAGGCGAGCCCGCCGCTTCCGCGATCGGGCAGCCTGCTGCCGACGCCGCAACTGCTTCGCCGAGGTGGCCTGAGTCAAGCTGACACCTCTCATACGCCCGAAGGGGCCACACGCACGTCCGGCGCCCCAGCAACAGGCCTGGCGTGGCACCGAACCGCATCACCGACCGCCCCGCGGCGATCAGTCTTCCTCATCCTCATCGTAGGGATCGATGGCCGTCTGGTCCGCACTGGACGCCAGCGCTTCCAATGCACTGATCGGGTCATCCTCGTCCGCCTCGTCCAGTCCGAACATGTCGGAGGAGTCATTCACGCCCGAACCGTCCAGCACCTCCGCCGGGCTCGTCTGCCGACGCCGTAACCGCGTCTTCACCGGCCGGATGTCCTCGGGCTGACCGTCTATCTGCACCGTGAACACCACCGGCCCCACCACCAGATGGTCACCCGGCCGCAGGAGATCTTCCGTCACCCGCTTGTTGTTCACGTACGTGCCGTTGGCGCTGCCAAGATCCTTCACCACCACCCGCGTGGCCGAAAGCGTGATCGACACGTGACGTCGAGACACCTCGGGCAACGGAATGCGGATGCCACACTCATCCAGCCGCCCGATAACAACCGACGGGCCCGATAACGGGAACTCTCGGCGGTCCCCGTTCTCCTTGAACATGATCAGCCGTACGTCCATGTGGGCGGTCCACCAAAAATTCAAGCCAGGATGAACACGACGTGCCGTTTGCTTAACGCCCCCGCCGAACCGCCTGACGGTTGCTTTCGTCGGGCGGTCCTGTCGGCGTCGCGAACCGCCGCCAAGCGGTCTTTTCAGAAGGCTGCCGCCGCCCCCACGCTCCGGTATTCTACCAGACTGGAGCGTCCTGACAATGGTAAGTCCGGCTCTCTATATCCACGTGCCGTTCTGCCGGGCCCGCTGCGGCTACTGCGACTTTTTCTCCGTCGCGGGCGCCACCGCTCACACGGTAAAACGCCTCGTTGACGCCTTGATTGCAGAACTCGCCGTTCGACGGCCGGCGATGCCCGAGGGGCCCGGCACCGTTTTCGTGGGAGGCGGAACGCCGACGGTCCTGCCGGACGCGGAGCTTGCCCGACTCCTCCAGACGGCCGTGTTCGGAGATTGTCCGCCCAGCGAAATCACCGTCGAGGCGAACCCCGAGAGCGTCCAGGCCGGCAAATGCGAGACCCTTGTGGGCTGTCGGGTGAACCGGCTGTCCATTGGCGCCCAGACGTTCGACGCGAACGAGCTTCGAATTCTTCAGCGTCTGCACGACGCGCCGGCCATCGAGAAGGCAGTGCATCGAGCCCGCCGGGCGGGCATTGACAACCTCAGCCTGGACCTGATGTTCGGGATCCCCGGGCAGACAAGCCGAACCTGGGCAATGTCGTTGCAGCGGGCCGTCGATCTGGGCGTCGATCATCTTTCGTGTTATGGCCTGACGTATGAGCCCGGAACCCGGCTGTGGGAGGCTTTGCAGGCCGGCCGAGTCGTGCCCTGCGACGAAGAACTGGAGGCCGACCTGTACCTTCAGGCAATCGACACCCTGGCCACGGCCGGCTACGAACACTATGAGATCAGCAATTTCGCCCGCCCCGGCCGCTCGTGCCGGCATAACCTTGCCTACTGGCGAAATGAGACTTCCATCGGAATCGGTCCATCGGCGGCGGGTTACGTGGGCGGCCGCAGGTATCGCAACGTGGCGGATCTTGATGCGTACCTGGACCGGATGGAGCAGGCTGCCTCGGTGGAGGAAACCGGCGAAAGGCTCAGCGGTGTGGAACTCGCGGGCGAATTGATCATGCTGGGTCTGCGAATGCGGGAGGGGCTGGATGTGTCGGTCGTTCACGCTCGCAGCGGCGTGGATGTGCAAACGGTCTGCGCCGCCGCCCTGGCCGATCTGGAACGGCGGTCTCTGCTGCGGATTCGTGGCGATCGTTTGTTACTGACACGCCACGGCCTGCTGGTGGCCGATACCATCATCGCCGATCTGATGGCCGCGTTGGACGATGGTCAGCGATAGTCAAATCGCATTTGCAGAGAATCCGGAGCGGTCGCTGGCAGCGATGTATCATGCCGCGGCAAGGAGAGCGTCATCTGAGCGCCCGGCTCCAGCGGGCAGGCGAACACGATGCAGCCGCAGACGCAAGCCCCCGGGGCTACTTCCCGTGGTTGGGGCGTTTGCATCAGAAACGTGCTCGCTCTCTGACCAGGCCAGAGCGGGTCTTCGTAGGGCGATGGTCGCCCGGTCAGTCCGTATTGCGACAAGGCCGGCGGGGCGCCCGAGGCTCGAACCACCCGGCCGCCGGGCGGGCAGGCGTGCGCGGCGTGGGGGTCGGCCTGGTGGAACGGCGGTCCGGGCGCCGGGGTTGTTCGCAGCGCCGCGGGAAGGGGTCCGCGCTTGCCGGCTGCCCGATAGGAGCGGATCAGCGCATCCATGGGAAGCGGCCGGCGCAGACGACCTTCGGCGTCTTCCAGCAGCAGGTCGGCGGGGGCCCAGACCAGCGCGGTGTCCGAGACGTTGCGAATGGACACGTGGAACGCGATGAGCGACTGGCGGGCGGCCCATGACAATTCCACGGGACGCGCTTCCATCTCAACCTGTGGCGTACGCCGTGTCGCCGTTCCATCCCGGAGTCGGACCTTCTGGTCCGCGGACGGGACCGCTCGCAGCCTCGGCCCGCAACCGCTCCCCAGAGCGATCACCGCCAGCATGATGAACCCGACCCGTGCCACACGCGCACCTGCTTTCCCTTGCTAATCCCGCTCCCGCGCATCGAGTCCGAACAGCCGGCGTGCCGTTTCGGCATACACCTGTCCGCGTCCCTCGATGCTTTTGTCATTCAGCGTCTGAATCGGCTCGTGCAGGATTTTGTTCACCAGCCGCCGGACCATCTGTTCGATCAACTCTCGCTCCCGGGGCGAGGCGGCCTTGAGTTTCGGCGCCAGCCACTGAAGCTCGCCCTGTGCGATGGCCTGGAAATGCTCACGCAATTCCGTGACCACCGGGCCGACATCGCGGCGACCCCGCTCCAGCATGAACGCCGCCACGCGCTCCTGCACGATCCGCTCGCACTCACCGATCTTTGATCGACGCTCCTGCCAATGCCGCTCCGTAATCCGCTGAAGATCATCGATGTTGTAGACGAACAGGCCCTCCAACTCGCCCACGGATTCCTCGATGTCCCGGGGGACGGCCATGTCGATCATCAGCAGCGGCCGGTATTTTCGCCGATGCGGCAGGTCGGCGCAGTCTCGAGCCGTAATGACGGGTTCGGCCGCGCCGGTGCAGGTCAGTACGACGTCTGCCTCCACCAGCAGGTCCGCGAGCGATTCGTACGGCCGGGCCTCGACTCCCAGACGCAGGGCGACTTCCTGGGCCCGGGCGGCCGTGCGGTTGGTCACGAGCACGCATCGCGGTCGATGGTCGCGCAGGTGGCGGAGCGTCACTTCGCCCATTTTGCCCGCCCCGACCATCAGCACCACTTTGTCGTCAAAACGGCTGAAAATCTGCCGGGAGAAGTCCAGGGCCACGCTGCCGACGCTGACGCGCCCGACGGCAATCTGAGTTTGCGTGTGAACCTGCTTGGCCACGCCGAAAGCATGCTGGAACAGCGCCTCGATCTGCGCGCCGGCCGTCTGCTGTTCGCGTGCCAGCTCCAGGGCGTGCTTGGCCTGGCCCAGGATCTGCGATTCGCCGATCACCATGGAGTCCAGGGACGAAACCACGCGAAACAGGTGTCGAATCGCCTCGCTGTCTTCGTGGAAATACAGCGACGAAGCGAACTCTCGCGAATCCAACCCCTGCTGCCGCGCCAGGAATTCGATCGCCTCGTGCAGTCGGGGCGGTGCCTGTAGAGGCCGGGTCAGATAGAGCTCCGTCCGGTTGCACGTGGAGAGGATGACTGTCTCGACCTTGGGAAACGCCTGGCGACAGGCCGCCAGGGCCTCGGCGCACCGGCGATCGTCAAACGCCAGCTTCTCCCGGATGGCGACGGGAGCCGTTTTGTGATTGCATCCGATGACGAACGTGCGCATCTAGTGCACCTTCGAAACCTTCTCCACCACCAGCAGAATGAACACCAGCAGCGCGCCGGTGCCCAGCGCCAACTGGGCCGCCCGGCGGCCCCGAAACCGCGGCACGAACACGGACGCCCCGATCGCCGCTCCATACAGCCCCCACACGACAAAGCTTCCGACGATGAAGGCGTCGGTCAGCCATGCCTGCCGCGTGGCCTGTGCCGACCGGACCGATTGCGTCGCCTCGCAGATGCCCGTCAGAATGCCGAACGACAGCAGGACGAATCCGATCACCAGGTTCCACCGGCTGAACCGCTCCCAGGCCTGCAGCGGCGCCAGATGTCCGAACAGCGCGGAGGGCTGCTTGCGGCGCAGGGCCCGCCACAGCACCAGATACACCGCCCCGCCCGCGCCCCCGCACACCAGGAACGTCCCCGCCGCGATGAGCGACAACTGATGCACGACGAACCACGCCGCCGTGTTGTACCGCAGCAGCGGTTCCTCCATCTGTACGAACGCGAAGATCTGGAACAACGCGGCCACGGGCAGCAGAAACCCGTCGAGCCCGCGAATGTGCGAAAGATGCTGCGCACAAACCGCCACGGCCGTCAGGGTCGTGGCAAACACCAGCGTCACGTCAAACCGGTTCGCCAGCACGTGACGCACGTCCTCGGCGGCCAGCGCGCGGACCGTCAGGACATACGCGTTGATTATCACGATCGCGACCGTCCAGACCTGCAGCATCCGCGACGCCCGCTCGTGGGGATACTTCGCCCGATGGGCCGCTCCGCTGCTGGCCGCGCCCAGCATGACTCCCGCTGCGACCGTCAGTACCAGTTGTTCCGTCGGCAATGTCGTACGCTCTCCAGGACTCGACCCACGACAGTCCACCCCGGCCGCTCGCCGCCGCCGCAACGACGACCGTCGGTGCCCGAATTCTGCCTGCCGGGGCGGCCCGCTTCGTATTGTAGCCGCAAGCCCCGGGATAGAAACGCCCGGCACCCTGCTCGGCACGCCGCCCGATACTCCCCCCGACGACGGCCGCCGCCGCGCAGAAGAACGGTTGGAGATGGCGCATCGCGCATCGCCAAGGGTTCGACCCTGGCGGTCCATAACAGGCGTTCGTACCTTGCCGTTCCATTGCCCCCCGCGCCGCACAGGACTACGATTCCACGCATGCTTCGTGCAGACCTGATCGCCATCGCAGACCGCATCTACACCCTGGATCCCCGTCGACCGCGCGCCAAGGCCCTGGCGGTCGTGGCGGGCCGGATCGTAGCCGTTGACACCCCCGCAAGAATTCGTCGTTGGCGCGGACCGAAAACGCGCGTCATCGAGGCGCCCCGTCAGGTAATCGTTCCAGGCCTGACGGATTGTCACGCCCACCTGTTCTCCTGGGCCTTGATGCTAGACGAAGTGGCGCTGGCCGGGGTCACCTCACTGGACAAGGCTTTGCGGAAGATCCAGGCCGGTGCCCGGCGGACGCCGGCGGGTCACTGGCTCGTCGGCAACGGATTCGACAAAAACGCGTGCGGCGGGCGTTTTCCCACCGCCGCCGAGCTGGATGCCGTCACCGGATCGATCCCCGCCTGCATCTACAGCCGCGACTGGCACAGTGCCTGGGTCAACACCCCCGGGCTCCAGCGGGCGGGCATCACCCGGCGAACGGTCGACCCTCCCGGCGGCCAGCTTCTACGAGACCACCGTGGGCAGCCCACCGGCATCCTGATGGACACCGCCATGGGCCTGCTGGAACCCGTCCGCGACCTGGGGAGTGACCCGGCCGACCCCCGTGTCCGGCGATTATGGAGGCGTGCGTGCCGCGAGTTCCACCGGTACGGCCTGACCGGCGTCCACTCCGTAGACGGGATAGAAGCGTTCGCGTGGTTCCAGCGATTTGCCGCGGACGGCACGTTGGGCCTTCGGGTGCGTTATGCGCTTCCGCACGATCGTCTCAAAGCTGCAGAGGCGTTGCAGATCCGCAGCGGATACGGCGACGATCAGCTTCGCATCGCCGGCTTGAAGCTGTTCGCCGACGGTGCATTGGGCAGCCAGACCGCTTGGATGTACCGCGCCTATCCCGGCCGGCCCGGCTATTATGGCATCCCTGTCTGTGTGGGCGACGAATTGAGGGACACGGTTCGTCGAGCGACGGCCATCGGTCTGCCGTGCTGGATCCATGCCATCGGCGATCGCGCCGTCCAGGAGGTGGCCGACGTTCTGGCCGCCGCAGGCTCGTGCCCATCAGGCAAATCCCTGCCACATCGCATTGAGCACGCGCAGTGTATCAGACCTAAAGCACTGCGCGTGATGCGCAAAGCAAAAGTCATCGCATCGGTTCAGCCTTCCCACTTATGCCAGGATATGACGATTGCCGATAAACACTGGCGAACGGCGGCGAGGTTCACCTATCCGTTCCGCTCGCTTCTCTCGGCCGGGATACTCGTGGCAATGGGGTCTGACCTTCCAGTCGAAACAATGAATCCGTTTCTCGGCATTCATGCGGCGGTGACTCGGCAGAACAGACAGGGAGAACCAACCGAAGGCTGGTATCCCAGCGAACGAATCGACCGATGGAGCGCGTTGGCCGGATACACCGTCAACGCGGCGCGAAGCGTCGGCGACGCAAGCCGGCTGGGCCTGTTGGCGCCCGGCCACTTGGCCGACTTCGCCGTACTGACCGACGACCCCATTCGCTGCCCGATGGCGGAGTTGCCGGCCATCCGGGCAACACACACCGTGGTTGCCGGAAAAGTGGCTTGGGCCACCTAGGCCCGCTCACACCCTCCACACACGAGGAGATGGACGTAACATATTGATTATCAATTGGTTACGGCCTATGTCAATGTGCGGAGCCCCTGCGAGCCGGTCGGCCGTAAATCTGGTGAAGACTGTGACCCGAAAAAAACACAGTTTTAACTCTTTACATCCAAAAACGTTATGGTATAACATGTTGCGCAGTTCGTCGCTGGAATACAAACTGCATGCGTCCTGAGGTGTCAGTATCGAAGGGTGGCGAAGGGTGACCGCGTGGGGTCCGCCTCGGCGCGTTGTGCCACGGTGCATCACCCCGGACGAATCGGCGCCGTCGCCTGCTCTTCGGACGCGCGCGCGTGGCGAACGGGGTGCAGCAGTCTTGAAAGACAACCGTGAGCTTGCGCGCACGAACGTCCGCGAATTACGTGCCCCACGTGCGCTACACGAAGAAGAGTGAGGATTCTGAATCGCATTCTTGCGTAGAATTGGAAACGCGCGTTACGCGCAGGTATAATATGGTGAGCAGCCCATTGCGAGCCTTGGATTTCTAACGAAACCACCGGCCGAGAGGCTTCTCTCCGAACGAAAACCAAAGGTCTTCCACTCGCTGCGGCACCCTTTGACCGCGCCAATACTGAATAGGGTGCCGCACGCCCTTTTTACGCACCCCTCGCCCGATGATTCTGAACCTGAACTGCGGCAGCCTGGGCTTGGGCCATGATTCCGCGGACGGGAAATAGGCAGAGGCTCCGCGCCTCCGGAAGCCTGAGAGGCGGGTCAGGATGGACACGGCGGCGGCGACCGGAGAGCTGGCCGCGCTGGCGTGATGGGTCCAAGGGGTCTGTGTTGAGAGGCGTTGCCCCCTGGCCGAGCAGATGCCCCCGAGGAACCCACGGGAAAGCTTGCCCCCGGGTACAAACAGGCCCGGGGACCGGCCAGGAGGCCGGTCCCCGGATCCCGAGCCCTCTTCACTGGGGTTACGGCTTCTGCGTCTCATACGCCCAAGCCAGCCATTCCAGGGCGAGGGCCAGGTCGCTGCTTTCCACGGTCGGGCCGCCCCAGAAACGGAAGCCCGGAGGAGCATCACGGTACGGAGCACAGTCGTAGGCCACACCCTCCGATTCCAGGGTGCCGGTCACCTTCTTGCAGAAAGCGCTCTGTTCCTCCTTGCTCAGCTTCGTGAACCAGTCGGCCGTCAACTTCAGGCAGATGGAGGTGGAACTGCGGGTGGCCGGATCTTCCGACAGAAAACCAATCCAGTTATGCTTCGCGACGAAGTCCTCCACCACCTTGAGATTGGCCTGGCTGCGGGCGATGAGCGCGTCCAGGCCGGTCTTGCCGTTGCAGGAGAGATTCTTGGACCAGTTCAGGGTATCGATGTAATCCTCCACGCAGATCATGGACGGGGTGTTGATGGTCGAGCCTTCGAAAACCTCTTCCATCAGCTTGCCGGCTTTGGTGAGTCGGAAAATCTTCGGCAGCGGCCAGGCCGGCTTGTAGCTCTCCAGCCGGGCCACGGCCCGCGGCGAAAGCGTGATCATTCCGTGGGCCGCCTCACCGCCGAGGCACTTCTGCCACGACCAAGTCACAACGTCCAGTCGATCCCACGGCACCGGCATGGCGAAGACAGCGCTGGTCGCATCGCAGAGGGTCAGCCCGCCGCGGTTGGCCGGCGGGAACGCCGAATCCGGCACCTTGACGCCGCTCGTGGTGCCGTTCCAGACGAAAACGACATCGGTGTTCCAGTCCACCTCGGCCAAATTGGGCAGCTTGCCGTAGTCCGCCCGAAGCACCTTGGCGTCGATCTTGAGCTGCTTGGTGATGTCCGTGACCCATCCCTCGCCGAAGCTCTCCCAAGCCAGAGCCGTCACCGGGCGCTCGCCCAGCAGACTCCACATGGCGCATTCGAACGCTCCCGTATCACTGCCGGCCAGAATGCCGATCCGGTAGTCGGCAGGGATCCGGGCCACTTCGCGGCTCAGGTCGATGGCCTGTTTGAGCCGCCCTTTGCCAAGCTTGGCACGATGCGATCGCCCAACCGGCGTGTCGGAAAGCACTTGCACACTCCACCCGGGCCGTTTGCAGGTCGGACCGGAGCTGAAATTCGGGACTCGGGGTTTGGACGTTGGCTTCGCCATGATCGGACTCCTTCCAGGACAATACCCAAAAACCTCGCTGACCGGAGGACGCTTCGTGCCATTGGTCACGAGCGCGCGATGCTAGCCGTTCAGCAAAGAAACGCAAGAGGTGCCAGCGGCCGTGCGAGCCGCCGATTCCAGGTGGTTTTCAGGGAGTCGTCACGGGACCGTAGGTCTCGGGGCGGCGATCGCGCAACAGGGGAAGAGCGTGGCGGAAATCGTAAACCTCTTCCAGATTCACTTCAGTCACCAACACATCTTCCTCCGCTCGCCGGGCTTCCGCGAGGATTCTTCCGCGGGGGCTGCACACATAACTGGTTCCGAAGAACTCGCCGATCTGCCAGGGATCTTCCCGGCCAACCCGGTTCACTCCCGCCGCGAAGCACTGGTTCATCACAGCCTGGGCGGGCAATTCCAGTTTCCACAGCGCTTCACCCGGTCCGGCGACGCCCGCCGAGGGGTTGAAGACAATCTCCGCGCCGCGAAGCGCCAGCGCTCGCAAGCCCTCCGGGAAGTGGCGGTCGTAGCAGAGGTACACGCCGATCCTGCCGAAACAGGTTTCGAACACGGGATAGCCGAGATTGCCGGGGCGGAAGTAGTACTTCTCCCAGAATCCCGGAGCCATCTGCGGCAGATGCGTCTTGCGATAGACGCCTAGGCAGGCGCCGTCAACATCGATCACGGCGGCGGAGTTGTAGTAAGACCCCATACCGTCGGTCTCGGCAATCGGGCCGATGATGACCGTCCGGTGCTGCCGGGCCTGTTCACACAGGATTTGCGTGGTGAGGCCTTCGGGAATACGCTCGGCCAGTTCAAACCATCGGGGATCCTGCTCCGCGCAGAAATATGGACCGTTGAAGAGCTCTTGAAGGCAGATGATCTGGGCCCCCATATGGGCCGCGCGGGCGAGCAGGTCCACGTGCTTGGCGATCATGCTTTTTTTCAGATCGGCGGGTGACTCGCTCGCCGACCGATCCAGCGACGCCTGTATCAGCCCGATACGCACGTTCCTGGCCATTCTGATGCGCCTCCGCCGGCCACGCTCGACAGCGCCCCCTTCCGCCGGGATGCCCGGCAGTGTATCTCGACCGTGATGAATGACAAGCCGCCGGCGGACAGACCCGGTCAGCGGGTTCCCGCATCACATCCGGACGGTTTCATCGTGCCGCGGCGAAACGTGCCGCCACGTCGTCCCAGTTGACCAGTCCCCACCAGGACGTCAGATAGTCGCCGCGCCGGTTCTGGTAGTCCAGGTAGTACGCGTGCTCCCAGACGTCGGTGATCAGCAGCGTGACGGCTCCCACCATGAACGAATTCTGATGATTGAGGATGGCCAGCGTATAGAGTCGCTTAAGCATCGGCGACCAGACGAGCGCACCCCACCCGTTGCCCTCGACCGTGGCTGAGGCCGCCAGCAATTGCGTCTTGAGGCCTTCGACCGATCCGAAGTCCGCTTTGATCTGATCCGCCAGAGCCCCGCCGGGTTCCCTCGCTCCGCCCGGCTTCATGTTCTCCCAATAGATGCTGTGGTTGATGTGCCCGCTGCCATGGAAGGCCAAAGCCCGCTCCAGATTGGCGATAGCGGCATCATCCTTTTTCGCGCGGGCATCCACCATCGCCAGCTCCGCCGCGTTGAGGCCCTTGACGTAGCCGGCATGATGCTTGTCGTGGTGGAGCTTCAGAATACTCTCGCTGATGGCCGGCGCGAGCGCGTCATAGGCGTACGGCAACGGCGGCAGCGTGTGGGTACCGGGCTCCGCGGACGGGACCTTGGACGGCGGTTCTTCCGCGGAGGCCGCTGCGGTCCAGATGCCGGAGGCAGCCAAGCCGCCCACGGCGGCCGCGGACCCGAGAAAATCGCGTCGTGTGATCATGGGGGGTTCTCCTTGTGTTTGAAGTCGAGACAGCCCGCGCGCGACCGGATCAGATGCGACTGATCTCTTCCGGATGCCGACGCAGAAACTGCTCGATGTTATCCGCATAGCGCTGAATAATCTTCTGAAGAGTCTCCGGGGTTTCCGGCTCATCGGGCCGGTCTGTCAGCGGGCCCAGGATCTCGGCGCAGTACCGGAAATCGCGTTCCGCGGTGAGAAACACCTGGAGGATCGGCGCCCCGCACCGCAGCGCGATCTGCATCGGTCCCACCAGAAAGTTGCGTGGCTGCCCGAAAAAGGTCACTTCCACGTATTTCAGGTGTGGATCGCGTTCGCGATGGACGTCTGGGGCGCTGCCCAAAACGTAATTGTCTTGAAAGCAGCGGTAAATCTGCCGGGGAAACGCGCCGGAATAGATGAGCCGCACCTTCGCCAGCTCCGGGTAGCATCGCTCGTACAAGGATTGAATGTAGCGGCGGCTGGCGCCCTCCCGGCCGTCACGCACGCCGGCCACTTTGTAACCCATCAGCGACAGCATCAACCCGGTGATCTGCTGGGTGCCGTGGTGCGACAAGGACAGATACACGCCCTTGCCGTTGGCCAGCGCCGCATCCAGCAGCTCCCGGTTTTTCAGTTCCCAGCGGTGGATGGTTTTTTCAGGCGGAAGCAGATCGAAAATCAGGTAGATGATCTTGTCGCACCGCACCCGCATGAACTGTCTTCGGCCCGCGGCGCGGATCTGCCGATCGGTCATCGTGTCTCCCATGAGGCCGCGCAGAGTCTGAACTACGCGGCGACGCCGCCGGAAATCGACCATCCACTCCAGCGTGCCGAAAAACCGGCCAAATCGATACAGGCCGGGCAAGGTCAGGCAGCGAGCCATCGCATACAACACCACTCGCAACGATGCAAAAGAGAAACGCTCCCAGGCCGAAACGCAAGCCGGCTCCGGCGCGGGCGTGGATGGGGAAATGGCAACCGTCTCGCGAGTCATAGCTCCGGTCTGTGCAGGAAATCCGTCGGACACACGCGCGGACGCCCGGGGCGCTCGGCTCAGGCCAACTCGGGGCGACGCGGCTCCTGTCGCACGGGAAGATACACCACAACGGCGGGTGCCGCCCGGTACCGGAGGCCCATCGTCGGCTGTGCAGCAGGCATCACCGTCGCGTCTGTCGGTGTCGCTCATCGTGGGCAACAGTGTAGCAGACGTTCTGCCCGAGCAACAGCGGCCAGCCCGACGTGGCTCGAGCCGAAGCCGCCGTATGACCCTTGGCACGCGCCGACCCGGTCTGCCACCCGTCCAACCGCGGCACGACCGCCCCCGGCCGCCTCACGGCCGGCCCCCCGCGCCAGACGATCGCGATCGGCGGCGCCGGAAACACCCGGCGTCGCGACGACCTCACCGTGCCGGCTCCGTCCGGACGTCCGTCACGTACGACCACCACAAGGACACTTCTGAGCACCCCTCCGGAGGATCCAGCCAGGTGAACTCCACACGAAAATCCGTATCGCGTGTCGGATGGTCCAGCGGCGTTCCCGTCGGGCTCCAGCCGAGAATTGCCCCCGGGTTCGGTTCATGCCAGTCACAGCCCCTGGGCACTCCGTCCCACGAGCCGAGTACCGCATTGTCATCCTTCACAACGATCCGGCACTTCCCGAACGTGGGCATGGCCTCTCCGACCGCTGCAACGTATTCAAGTGAGAACGCCCCCGGTTCGTCGGCATCGGGATGAACATCCGCCGGAATCTCCAGTAGCAGGATCCATTCCCGATCCGCCGTCGGAGACACCGGCCCGACCGGAACCTTGGTGACGCTCGTCACCCGTCGGCGCGCGGGCGGTCGAACCTTCACGTAAACCACGGTTGCCATGATCGCCAGGATCACAAGCCCCCAGACAATTGTTCGAACCGACGTAGCGCCCCGGCCAACAGTCGTGCATACCCTCATGTGCGCCTCCAGTCTGGATGAATGGATTCGACGCCGCCCCGCGCGGGCTCATCGTATCCGGGCGGCGGACGGGGGAAAAGGACTCACCGACCGGTTCCACCTCCCGACCCGGAGAAGCTTGTCAACCAGCGCGGGGGATGACACAATCAGGGTTTGCGGCACTGCGGTCGCGCCGCCGTCTTTGTGAAAGGAGTCGAAGATGCAGCCTCTGCGAATTGCCCTTGTTCTTTCCGTCGTGTGCGTTCTTACCGGATGCAAGAAGCCCGAACAGCCGCCCATTAAACCCGATTACACGCGCCCCCTGCCGCCGGGCGAGTTGGCCCTGCGCAAGCTGACGGATCCGGCCGACTATCCGGATTTCTCCAAGGGTTTCTGGAACCGCGCCCGTCTGGAGCAGGCCATTCGACACAGCCTGGATTACCTGGCGGCCCCGTCGAGCCAGAGGTACTTCCCGTACGGCGATGTGTCCCATGCGCGGGCCGTGAGGTCTTTGGAACGGTTCCTGGAGGTGTTTCAGGAGGCCCGGACCCCGGAGGAGCTGGATCAACTGATCTGCCGGGATTTCGAGGTCTACCAGTCGGTCGGCTGCGACGACATGGGGACGGTGTTCTTCACGGGCTACTTCACGCCCATTTTCCAGGGGCGCAAGAGGCCCGATGCGCGCTTCCGATACCCGCTGTATGCGTATCCGCCCGACCTGGCCAAGGACGCAGACGGACGCATCCTCGGGCGGAAGCTGCCCGATGGTTCCTACCAGCCCTATCCCACGCGCCGCCAGATTGAGGAACAGGCCCTGCTGAGAGGACATGAGATCGCCTGGCTCTCCGATCCGTTCGAGGCATATGTGGTCACCGTCCAGGGTTCCGCGCGACTGAGGCTGGAAGACGGGACGCTGTGGGAACTGGGCTACGCCGGCAACAACGGCCACGAATACACACCCATCGGATACCGCCTGATCGAGGACGGCTACATCCACCGGAACGACTTGTCCTTGCAGACCATGATTGACTTTTTCCGCAGCCATCCGGACCTGATCAACCACTACTGCTGGCAGAATGACCGGTACGTGTTTTTCAAGGAAACACGAGGCGGCCCCTTCGGCAGCATCGGCGTCCCGGTGACCCACTGGCGCAGCATCGCGACGGACAAGGAGATTTTCCCGCGTGCCTGCCTGGCCTTTCTGGTGACCGAACTGCCGCTCGAAGGCGCCGGGCAGATCAGCGTCCAGCCTTACAGCGCATTCGCGTGCGACCAGGATACGGGCGGCGCCATCCGAGCGGCTGGCCGCTGTGACGTTTACATGGGCGTCGGCCCCAGGGCCGCCCAGTTTGCCGGCCGCACCCGATCGGAAGGAAAGCTGTACTACATTTTCATCAAGCCGGGTCTGATGTAGGCCCGTTGTGATACTCCCCCTGGCTTTCTGGGCCGCCCGGACGGATTGACGCCGCTCGGGCGGCCCTCGTTCTGCCCGCATACCAGCCTCCTGCCGAAACCGGCAAATTCCGCCGGGCGTGAACGTCCGATTTTCGTCTGCATCGTTTGCCGCGAATGTCCGATACATGGGCGTACGACGAGAGGTCGGCAGGACTTGCACAGGCCAGCGGACGGCGGTGTCCAGAACCGAACTCGCGCCAGGAACAGGAGTTAGCGCGAAATGTTGGATGACAACACGGGCAATATCTATCCCACCACCATCGGAACCGACGCAGTGTTCAAGGGCGAGCTGAGGTTCGATAAGAGCGTTCGCCTGCTCGGCAATTTCGAGGGCGCCATGGAGACCACCGGGAACGTCCTGGTGGCCGAGGGGGCCCAACTGCAGGGTGAGATCAAGGCCTCTGATGTCAACGTGGACGGCCTGATCCGCGGGAACATCAACGCGACCGGCAAGGTCCGCCTGAGCTCGTCGGCAAACATGGAAGGCGACCTGGTTGTCTCCCGCCTCGAGGTGGCCGAGGGCGCCGTGTTCGTCGGCCGCTGCATGGTCGGCGCCGGCAAAGCCAGAGCGAACGCCACCGCCCAGGCGACGACCAAGGCGGACATCTGATCTTTACCCGGATCGTGGTCGCCGATTCGCAGACCCCGGCAGCATTCCCATGACGCGAGAGGCGACAGCCTGTCGCGCGTGCCCGGACCCAACGCCGGCCCCGCTACACCGTGCGAAACACGGCGTGGCGGGGCCCGCGCCTTGCGCCAGAACCCCGGAGGGATTCCCCGAATGCGCCCGGGGGCGCGGCGGGTCTTATCTCGGCTCGCGGCTGGGAATCACCTCGTAGTCCACCCGAAAGGCGTCCTCCCCGACGTCGTTTACTTCGAATCGAAAAACGATCAGGCTGTTGCAGGGGAAATCGGCCCCCAGCCACAGATCGATCGGAGCGGCCGTCCCCTCGGTGGGCAAGGCCTCGTTCTCGTCGCCCAAAGGAGCGCCGGAGAAGAACACACCGGGCACCAGCGCCTCGGCCGAGACCGCATCCTCCGCCAGGTTGTCCCGGGCCAATCGTCGCATCGTGTCGCCGCCGATCGAATACACCCGAGCGCATCGGACGCTGAGAATCCCGCTGGACTGTCCGCCCTCCAGCTTCCGGTCGTTCGGCCCAAACGAAAACAGCCGCGGCTCGGTGTTCTGATCCCAGTCGTCATACGCGCCAAACGTGAAGACGGCCCGATACGGCGTGTTGTTGATGAACAGTATCCGTGAGTTGCCGCGTTGGCCGGCCGTCGCCCCTCCAAATGAAGCCGTCTGGTGCAGCAACGCGTCGATGCTGCAACCGGCAGCCAGCGCCACAAGGATCGGCACCGCGCCCCAGGCCCAAAGCCTGCTTGCCCTCTGTGCATTCATCCGATTCACTCCCTGCCATTTTCCGGCCGGCGGACCGCCGCCAGGGCGCCGCTGCCGGGAGCACTCTGTCTTTCCGGCGGATTCTCGGTCTCAAGCCCGTTTCGTCAACCGCCGGACGTAGCAACCACGCAGACCCCATCGGTCCGCCATGGATTCCAGCTTGAGCGCACTTGGAGCCCGGTTTGCGGATCAGCGCCCGCATCCGCCCGCCGATCGGGGCGGAGCCTCGGCGGCCCGCCGTGCCAGATACGGCTCCACCTGCTCAAACTCGGCCGCCAGGCTGCTGTTGGGGAACGTCCGCGCAATCTCCCGCCCCTTGGCGATCGCGTCGGCGAACCTGTGGCTGCGGACCAGGGCGGAGAACTCGTCGCGCAGTGCCTGCTTGCGATCCTCCATCAGCGTGTCCAGGGCAGCCAGCATCGCCTGCCGGCGATCCGCGGGAATCAGGGTCCCTGCCTCTGCGAGGATCCGCCGGCACCCCAGCAGATCCCGCTCATCGAACGCCCGCTGCCATCGTTCCTCCGGACAGGCCGGCGACTTGCCCGCCGTCGTCACGATGCGTTCATGCGACACTGCCGTCTCCGCGGGGCCATGATCCTCCTCGTCGCGAGAGGCCAGTCGCGGAAACGGCTTCTCCGGAACGCCGGCCGCAACCAGCAATCCGGGGTCGCCGCGTCCGATCCCGGCGAGATCCAGCGGCTCAACCCGACTCGCGTTGGCGTTTTCCTCCGGTACCGCAGACAACGCCGCCTCGAGCGTGTCCTCCAGAGCGTCCATCCGCTGCCCGATTTCGTCCAGCCGCTCCGCCGTGTACACGGTGAGCGAGCCGATCCGCACCACCGCGAGCATGATCAATGCGGCGCCGGATCCGCCGATGGTGATGGCTGCTCCGATCAGCGCATCGCGCACTTCCCCAGCGCATGCGGCCGGGTAAAGGTAGATCAGGCCGGAGGTAATGCAGGTGCCCAGAAACACGTAGACGATGATTTCGGCCCGGCGCAGCCAGAGCGGCTCCGGTCGACGCGCCTCACCAGCCTGTGACGCGTTCTCGTTCACCAGACGTTGTCCCGTCATTTTCCTTACGATCGGGCGCCGCCGTCAACCGGTCGGCCCCGCATCGCCTTTCCCCTTCGGTATCGTGACCCGCAGCCAGACGCAATCGTTCTCCGCAACCAGTTGGACCGGACCCAGTCCCGCCGGCAAGACCAGCGTATCCCCGCACCGGAACACCAGCGGCCCCTCCCGTCCGTTACGACCCCAACAGATCCGTCCCCCACCCTCAAGTACGATCCAAATCACGATCTCCGCGCAGGGAACCAACTGATCCAGCTCGGCCGGCACGCTCACGAGATCGATGACGAACGTATCGCACGTAATCAGCCGGGTCGCGGTTACGCAGCCGTCGGAAACGTCGAATCGTCCCTCCTGCGGAAACGAACAGCGTTCGAACGCAAGACACTCCAGCGCCTCCTCGACGTGCAGGTCGCGCGAGCTCCCGGTGGCCGGATCCACACGACCCCAGTCATACAGGCGGTATGTCACGTCCGAGGCCGTCTGAATCTCCGCGACCAGAACGCCCGCGCCCAGGGCGTGCAGCGTGCCGCAAGGCACGTAGTAGCACTCCCCCGCCTTCACGGGAATACGGTTGAGGAGACTCACCACGGCGTCCTCCCGAATCGCTTCGCGCAACTGGTCGCGGTCGACGCCGCGCTGAAGGCCTCGAAGAATGCAGGCGTCGGGGTCTGCCGCGACGACGTACCACGCCTCGTGTTTCGCACGGGGCAAACCGCCGGCCGTCCGGGCCG
Source organism: Planctomycetota bacterium (assembly GCA_052034525.1). Taxonomy (GTDB): domain Bacteria; phylum Planctomycetota; class Phycisphaerae; order UBA1845; family UBA1845; genus JAFGJQ01. The sequence goes on along the minus strand of JBPOIK010000081.1, from coordinate 4,057 downwards.
TCGCGTCATCCGGGTGTACCTGCACGCTGAGATTCTCTCTGGCATCCAGGTACTTGATCAGCAGTGGGAAGCGCCCTCCGAACAGCGGCGCCGCCCCGAGCAGGTCAGACCCCCAGCTCCGCACGATTTCACCCAGCGTCCGCCCCGCCATTCGCTCCGGTGCACGCGCTACCGACTGCTCGCCCCCCAAATCCGCCACCTCCCACGACTCGCCGATCGGCCCGGGGCCGGGCAAGGCGCGTCCCAGCAGTTCCGACAGCCGGCGGCCGCCCCAGAGTCTGGGCTTGTAAATCGGCTCGAACAAGAGGGGGCAGACCGCCACGCCGCAAACCAGCCTTTCCCGATTCGACACAGGAGACGGACGGCCGCCCATTGTAGGGTTTCACCGCCGGCGGGAAAAGCGGCGCGGGACTGGAGCCGGACGCCCGGGCCGGGTATACTGCGGAGTCGCGGTTGGTGTGGAAGAGTGCGTCATGGACAATACCCGAAACGAAACCATTCCCCGGTCGGAGCGGGCGACCGCCCGTTCCGTCGCCATCCAGAAACTGCTGGCCGAGTTTGCCGCCTGTGACGACCAGGATCTGCTGGAAGAGATGATCGTCAGCGTCTGTCGCCTGGCCCAGGACGGCTGCGGCCGCGGAGAGCTCAAACTGCTCAACCGCGCCTTGAAGGAGCTCCGTTACGCCTTCAAGACGTTCGCGCCCTATTCCGAAGTCCCCAAAGTCAGCATATTCGGCTCGGCCCGCACGAAAGAGGACCACCCTCAGTTCCTCCAGGCCGTCCGTTTCGCCAAGCTGATGAAGCGGGCCGGCTGGATGGTGATCACCGGGGCCGGCGGCGGCATCATGAAAGCCGGCCACTACGGGGCCACCCGTGAAGCGAGCTTTGGCGTTTCCATCAGTCTTCCGTTCGAGCAGACGGCCAACGAGATCATCGCCAACGATGAGAAGCTGATCAACTTCAAGTACTTCTTCACGCGGAAACTCATGTTCGTGAAGGAAGCTCGCGCCATTGCCCTGTTTCCGGGTGGATTCGGCACACAGGATGAGGGGTTTGAAGCGCTGACGCTGATCCAGACGGGCAAATCCAACCCGATGCCCATTCTCCTGGTGGACGAGCCGGGCGGCACGTACTGGCAGCATTGGCGCATCTATGTGAAATCCGAACTGCTTCACCACGGAATGATCAGCCCGGAAGACATGCACCTGTTTCACCTCACCGACGACGCCGAAGACGCCGTTCGGGAGATTCTCCAGTTCTACCGTGTGTATCACTCATCGCGCTTCGTGCGCAAGGACTTCGTCATCCGCCTGAACCACGCCGTTTCCGAGGATCTGCTCGAACGCCTCAACACGGAGTATGCCGACCTCCTGCGGGAGGGACGGTTCCGCATCGAACCGGGCGCCCTTCCGGAGGAGAACGGCGAGTACGCGGACAAGCCGCGCCTGGTTTTCGCCTTCAATCGAAACAGCGTGGGTCGTCTGCGCATGATGATCGACGTGCTTAATGCCAGCGTGGAGCGCAAAGCGACCGCCGCGGGGGTGCCCCCGCAGGCCGGCCGGCCGGTGCTCCTGACAGACGATGACGAGGAATGAGATGTATCCCGCAGGTACCGAGCCGGCGACTACCCCCTCCTCCCGACCCGGTTCCGGGCGCGCCGACGAATCCGTCCGCCTCACTCGTTCCGGGCAAATCCTGTCCCAATCACCGCCTGGTAACCTAGGGGAACCTTTCCAACTTTTTGTTTTACAGTCGGTTACAGGAGCCTACCGAAGCCTGGGCGAATATCGGGCAAACGCCGAATCCATTCCTGTAAAGCGTTTGCAGTGTGCGGACCGATATGCCGCGCAGGGAACCACGACAACGTTGTGGGCCGTGTGGGCTGTCATTGGCAAAAGCCAATCATGCCCCGGCGTTGAGCAAGCTGAAACCTCTTGTAGACAAGAGTCACGATATGGGAAAGATCAACGAGAACAAAGGATACGGCGTGGCCCAGGACGGGCGACATTTTTCACCCGCCATTCCCACAGGGGCCACCGTCAGTTGGAAGCGCCTTCCGGCTGCCATTCACCTTGAGGAATACGACAAGAACGCCACCCATTTGCTGGCGGTCTGGGACCGACTGGAGGAGATGAGCATCTCCACGAGCGATCTGCGGAAGACCGCGCGGGGAACCTGCGTGGTGTTTCTGGCCGACGTGCCGGCCATCGAACGTCTGCTGGCATCGCCGGTCCCCCGGCCCCAATGGCTGGGTCCGGCCGCCCCGGACGCGCAGGGGCTGGCCGCGAGCCTTGCCGCGCTGCACGCCCGATGGATCTCACCGGTCGGCACTCCCACGGAACCGTCCGTGTCGTATGATCTTGAGTGGCTCACCGCGGCAGTCCTCTCGTACCACCAGGTCACGGGGCTATGGCCCATCTTGCAGATAGACGTGCCGCGCGTGCTGAACGAGGAGCCATTCCCCGCGGATCGCCTTCGGGCGGAAGCCGACCGCGTGTTTGAAGAGCTCCAGACGTGTCTGTCCCGAAGCCCGTCCATACACCGGCCCGTCGGGGCGTTCTGCATGGCCAAACGCGTCTGAACGGCCGACCGTGCAAAGCATTTCCGACCGCCGTTGAACAACCACACCCGATCGACTAGACTTTCAGATCTTGTCGCGCGGTGCCGGCAGGTCCGCGCATCCCTTCCGGCCCAGGCCGGATTCCAGCAGCCTGTTCGCGGAGAAGCGGCATGACCAAGGAGCCGTTCGAGTTTCTCAAGGCCATTGAAGAAACCCCCAGTCCGTCCGGGTTCGAGCAGCCCGTGCAGCGCATCGTCCGACGGCGGATGAAGAAATACGCCGATCGCATCGAGACGGACGTACACGGCAACGTCATCGCCGCGCTGAATCCCGGCGGCAAACCCCGGGTCATGCTGGCCGGTCACTGCGACCAGATCGGCCTGATGGTCAAGTACATCGACGACGACGGATACCTGTTTGTCGTCCCCATCGGCGGGATGGACCCCACGGTGCTGCCGGGCGCACGGGTCACCGTCCATACGGGCAACGGTCCCGTGGAGGGTGTCATTGGCCGTCGACCGGTACACCTGCTGAAACCGGAGGAACGCGGCGCGAAGGTCGAAATGCGCGAGCTCTGGGTCGACATCGGCATTCGCGGACGCAAGGAAGTGGAAAAAACGGTCGCCATCGCCGACCCGATCACGTTCCGCCTGGGTCTCGAGCGCTTCGGCCACGACATGATCACCTCCCCGGGGCTGGACAACAAGATCGGCACCTTCGTCGTGATGGAGGCGCTGCGCTTCGCCCGAGCCCGCCGGCTGCAGTGCGCCCTCTTCGCGGTCAGCACCGTGCAGGAAGAGATCGGCCTGCGCGGAGCCACAACGGCCTGTTTCGGCATTGAGCCGCAGGTGGGCATCGCCGTGGACGTGACCCACGCCACAGACTATCCCGACATCGACAAGCGATCGTTCGGCAGCATCAAGATGGGCGGCGGGCCCTGCATTGCCGTGGGGGCCAACGTGAACCCCACGGTGGCCGATCTGCTCATCAGCACGGCCAAGGCCAAGAAAATTCCCTATCAGATCGAAGCGGAGCCCCGCGCCACCGGCACCGACGCCAACGTCATGCAGATCAGCCGGTCCGGCGTCGCCGCCGGCGTGCTCAGCGTGCCCAACCGCTACATGCACACCCAGGTCGAGATGATCAGCCTGACCGATCTGGAGAACACGGCCAGACTGCTGGCGGAAACGGTCGCCCGCATCATGCCCGCAACGGACTTCATCCCGCGCTGACCCCGGGCTGTCGCCGGGCGGCCCGGCAGACAAGGTCGGCTCGAACACCCGCGCGACGGCTGCTATTCTGTACCGTCACTCTGGAGCATGAGATGCGCGCCGCGCAGCGTATCGGCCAGCCCAGCCTTGCGATCCCGGTCGCAGCAAAGCTGCGGGGTCGCGATGCGACCCATCTGCCCCAGGCAGAAGCGTCGTGTCAAGGGTCTGTCCATCATAATAATACCGCGTGACCTCCACCTGCGCCTCCCCGGAGTCCACAATCTTC
>JBPOIK010000139.1:0-4877 GCA_052034525.1 Planctomycetota bacterium | reverse complement strand
CCGGCGGATCAGCGCGATCAGTTCTTCCTTGGTGTGCGATTCCAGCGGCTTCATGTTTCCATGGATCGGACGCAACCGCCATTTCACATCACCCCGTCAGCCGAAAAAACCCGTGAACGGTTACCATCCGACGAACCAAAGCGCAGGAGCATTGACTAGTTTGCGCGGCGCCAGAATGAGGGGGCGCCCTGATGCAGGCGACCATTCCACATTCACGACCGAGCCGACATCAGCTAGGCCCGGGGTTACCACATCACAGGAATCGGAAATCGGTTCGCGCGGCCAAGCATCAGCCGCGGTAAAGCGAAGCCAACAACGATCATCGTCCCCGCATAGGATGCCTTCGACGCGCATCGCCAGGTTCCGGCCGTACCCATCCGCACCGCACTCTGTCAGACGACATGCTAACACGCCGTCTTTCGATGGAACCAGCGACAGGCAGGCGGCATCCTTTTCCTCTGTTTTTGCCGGCCGCCACGACACCGCCTTGGCGAAATCGACAAATGCCCGGCGCGCCGACGCCGAGAAACCGCGTGAAACGTTCAAGATGCCAAAGCCCCCGGGCCCGGGCCCATAAACGATGACGGGAAGTTTACGGCCTTCGTTCATACTACCAGTCTCGTCCAGGTGCAATGAACCTGCCGTACGCTTGGAGCCCGTCCCTTGGGATGGCACTCCAGCCTTGGTCCTTCTGCCATTGGATTTCGATGACGATGTACGCTTCAGCCTCGCTCCAATAGCCATCCGTATCGGTCAACGGAAAGTGGTTCTTTCCATCGAAGCCCGATAGGTCTCGCAGAATTTCGAGGTCGCTGTGCGCGATCTTCTCGTTGCCAAACCGCAGGTCCCAAAGCTCAACCGCGATTCCCGTCCACTCGGAGGACTGCAAAAGGACTACTCGGTCGAACGTACTCTCAGTGCTCTTAGCCTTAGACTCAAGCGTCGCTCGGGGCTCCCCGTTCACAAGCAATCGGATTTCGTGGTATCGCTTCTTCTTCTCTTTCGAGAATCCACACCCCTTGATGCGCAGTCCGAGCGTATCAGAGGCGGCTAGGCTCGCTGCCAAGCCCGCTGCCTCGTCCATCTCCGCTGCGTGCGGATCGTCCGCGTATGATTTGAGATAGTTGTGGATCTCTCTGGCCTTGCTCGCCAGACTCTCGCGGTTTGTGATTGGGATTGCGCGAACCCGACTGCGGGCCGCAGCCTGATGCTCCCCAATCGCGCGCTTGGAGATATGCGCGACCTGGTCGCGGTGGTTTCCGGTGGGAAACTCATGCTCGTACTCGGCGATCAACATCTGCAGGTTTGCGGTGTCCCCGGTCCGCTGCACAGTGATGATTGCATTGAAGAGCGCCTCCTCTCGTGCGCCGTCGATACGCTCGGCCAATTCGTCCCGTTTGCGCGCGTACGCTGTCGGAGGCAAGTCTGCCAACTGCTTCATTTGGGAGGCGAGCTCTTTCAGGCGGCTGCCACTCGGCCCTCCTTCCAGTTCCTTCTCTATCCGCGCCAGCTCGGCTTCGACGCGGCGATCAAGCGCGTCTGCGGGCTTTCCCTCCAGGGGTCTGACCTCTCCTACCGCTGTGATGATTTCTGAAAGACTCCTGTCCTCGATCGTACTGATGAGCTTTTCTTCCTGGTCGCAGCTCCGCAGGTGGTTAACGGCGAAAGGCAGGAATGCAAGCAACACAGCGACAGCGCCGACTAAGAGCCACCTTCGGTTCTTCGCCCAGAAATGCCGTTCGCTCAGCCAGTTGAAAAGTTCCTCGTATCCGGCTGGCCTGGGCGTTGCCGGCGGCACGCTGCGTCCATCAGCGTCTGTAGCGGTCTCGCCGCAGGCCGTCACCAGAAAGTGGCGAAGCCGAGACGACGAGAAGCGTGTCAGGTTCTTGAGGAAGGGCTTGTTCTCCTGGACGATCGTTGCAGCGGAAGTCGCTTTCTCGGCGTCAAGCATGTCGCATTTGCTGATTAAGATGGCAATCTCGGGCTGGCTGCGACGACTGGCACCGGGCTGCCGCCGGTGCCAGCCGAGTTGACCCACGGCTTGGACCAGGGCATCCTGCCGGCGGCGCGCCTCAACCTGGTCGGTCGTGAGCGGCGTGATCAGGTCTTGCGTCGGATCGGCTACGACAAGAAGGAAGTCGGCTCGCTGGAACTGCTCTTCGAGTGGGCGTCGCTCCTCGAAATCGAGCGTCTCCATCGCCTCGAGCAGATCCTCGCCCGGGTAGTCCAGCAGAGCGATTTGGAATTGGCGCTCACCGTACGGCGAACGATAAGCAAGTTCGAAGGTCAGGGGCTCCATACTCGACGTCGGTGGTGGCCATCGCTGCTGCTCACTCCAAGCGCGGAGATCGGTGATCACCCTGGTCGTGTCCCCATCCTTCGTGACGAGTTGGAATGGGCTATCGCTCCCACCACGGCCCAAGACCGCAAGACCCGATAGAAACGACGTCTTGCCGGACGCTCGGCAGCCCAGGAGGAATACGCTGGTCGTAGAGTCACGCATTGTCAGGCTCCCTCCAAGACAATTCGCCGGCGAGTACGGATTGCGCGAACCAAGAGCCAGAAGAACAGCACTGTCAGCACTCCCGCTATGGCCCAATAGACCAGGCGCCTTGCCCACGGAGCACCGCCGGTCATCTGTTTGGCGAATCCCGCGAGCGCCCCGGCAAGCGCGTCGCCGCACATCGTGACCACGCCGGCGCTGGCCTTGCCGATCAAGTCGCCGACGCCGGCGATGATCTTGTCGAGGTTCGGATACGTTCGCTCTGTAATGGTGACGTACAGTCCGACGCCAAGCAGGCCGCGGTAAATCCAGACCTTCTTCGCTCGCGAGAGTCCCTTCCAGGCATCCAGCGCCCGCTTGCCGTCGCGATACGCGCGCCTCACAGGCGCCGAAGCAAGCTTCACTGTCCCCAAGAAGGCCTTGCCGAGCACTGCCGTTCCCGCTCTAATGCTCCTCGCCATCTCTGCTGCACGGGACATACGAGTACCCGCCCTGGCTGGCGCTCTGCGAAACTCCGCCAATGCTTTCTTCCACGACGATGCCCTCGCCGCGCGAGCGCCCTTTGCTGTTGCCTTCGCCTTGGCTGCGGCCCCGGCGCCCTTGGCGGCCGCCTTCGCAGGCTCGGTGACCACCTTCGAGCCGCCGAACGACGCTACGGTGAGCGCGATCTCCGCAACATCCATCGCTGCCCAGCCGACCTCAGACCACTCGCACGGGTATCCCTTCGCCCAATTCCTGGCGACATGCAAAGCCGCTCCGCCTGGCACATACTGCACCCACTCCAGCGGGTCGGTGCGAGAAGTGCCATCGGGGTTGAAGTAGCGATCAACCCAGTCTTTGTCATCCTCGATTCGGCGGAACGCGTCGTCGCCGAAGCGGACCACGAATGGGATAACGCGAATGCCGATTCTCTCGTCCACGAGATAGTCGCCCAAACGCCTTATGAACGCTTCGTCTTCCCATCGAGCCAAGACGAACACTGCGAGGTCGCCAAAGCGATCAATGGCGCTGGCAGCGGCGGCGGCGCGAGCGGCATCGTCGAAGCGCTGGTAGATCAACTCCGCGATATCATCCGCGCCGTATTTCTCGAGTAGCGCGTCGGAAACATGAGGCGCGTCGCGATGCAGCCGAAGCGCCCACGGAGTCATCCCAGCCGCCAACCAGACGGTCGGGTGTCGCTGGCGTATCGTGGCCAGCCAGCTTGCCTTCTCGCCGATCCATCGGGCGTCGCCTTCGCGCTCCCCGAAGACATCCCGGTTGAGGACGATCACAGAAATAACCTCGGAGGGGTCCAAGTCGAACCGTTCAAGGCATACCTCCACGAGCGATCCGTGCGAGAGAATCACGGACAGGGCGTACACGCCGAGCTCACCCTGCTGAACAGCGATCCGGAGCGGCTTCTCGTGCTGGGCCAGTTTTGCGAGCGCGGATTCGACCGTCCAGTTGCCTTCGTTGGCGCGGAGGTCGAGCTCTGCGAGTGGTTCCGCCAGCCAGTCGCGATTGCGGTGATAGAACGAGAGCAGCTTCAAATCGGGATCATCGAGTTGCGACCATAAGACGAAGGCAAGCGGATCGTCCCGCACCAGCGCCCACACACTGGGCAAGTTGGCTGCCTGTTCGAGCATCCTCATGTAGCCGCTCGTAGCGCCCCAATCGCCGCCGATAGCGAGACTCTCGCAGGCAGTGCCGTAGCTGGCCAGAAACGCTTCACGCGCTTCAGCGTCCCGAAGGTCAGCCTGATGCAGGGCCAAGGCGGCGATCCGCGCGCGGTAGGGGAGCCCGTTGGTTTTGGAGGCCTCGGCAGCCATGTCAGCCAATTCCGAGCGCCGCCGCCCATCGGCGCTCGCACTGTAGGCGGCAACCCTCAAAGCGTGCTGCTGCCGCTCGTCTTCAATCCGCGTCAGGATGGCTGCGGCCTGCGGATCAAGGCTCATCAGTTCCTGCTTGTTCCGCTCGGCCTGGGCCGTGAAGCTCGTGTCGCTGAACACTCGGTCACCCCGCCACAGCCATGCGAGGAGAGCCATGCCGAGTACCAGAGCTAAAACCACCGGCTGAGCCACCCATTTCCTAGTCCGCATCAGCATTGAGATGACCATGAGGTTGCCTCGCTCTCGACCAAGCAATGTGCGGAGACGACTTGTGTAACGCAAATGTGTTAACCGCTCGGTGCGCGTTAACTGGACGGTCGGCTGTTAACGAGAGGAACGGAGAGCGCGAGGACCGAAACGCGCCCCCGAACGGCCCGTTGACACGGGAGCGCCCCAAACCGGCGATCTCTCGCCACCGGACCGGGTGAGGTAGTGTCAACTCCTGTGTAAATTGCCTCGGGGCATCCTGCCATGAATCACGCCACCTTCGATTGCTTCGACTTCGG
>JBPOIK010000040.1:0-38441 GCA_052034525.1 Planctomycetota bacterium | reverse complement strand
CTCTTCGACGCGACATGCCCCCTCCAAAGCCATCCGCCGACTGCGAAAACCCGGCCCCGACCCACCTACCTACCCGAGCCTCCGCCGCCGGTCTCCGCGTCCACGCCAACAACGCAACCGGCTTCCTTCGTGCCATCCGCGGACGATCGGTCGAGGCGTTTTCCTCCGTTCGCTATTGAGCGCGTCGATACGAGGCGTACAGTGGCCGACATGTCGATCCACGCACTGCTTGCGGGAATCCTTGGTGCCGCGCTGATCGCCGGGATCGTGTTGCTGGCCATCCGTTGGTGCAGCCGACCCATGCCTCCACAGTTGGCGTTCTGGTGCGACCTGAACTGGATTGTCGCACGGGTGTGGTACCGGCTTCGCCGCGAGGGGCCCTGTACGGTGCCGGCCACGGGGCCGGTTCTGATCGTGGCCAATCACACGTGCGCGGCCGATCCGCTGATGATCATCGCCGCCTGTCCGACACGTGTACCGGCCTTCCTGGTTGCCCGCGAGTTCTGCGGGCTCCCGCTTTTCCGGAGGGCAACCGATCTGATCCGCTGTATCCCGGTCCAGCGGGATGGTCGCGATGTGGAGGCCACAAAAGCGGCTATTCGGCGGCTGCGAGCGGGTGGAGCCCTGGCCATTTTCATCGAAGGTCGCATTCCTCCCCGGGGGCAGACGCTCCCACCCAAAGAAGGTCCCGCATTGATCGCTCTGCGGACCGGGGCCGCCGTTATCCCGGTTCGGATCTGCGGCACGAAGTACACGGACGGCGTGGCCTGGTCGTTCTTTCAGCGGCATCGCGCGCGTCTCCGGTTCGGCCCGCCGGTCGATCTTTCGGACCTGGCTGTCACCCGTCATCGCCGCTTTGCGGTCCGCCAGGCCACCCAGCGCATCCAGGCCGCCATCGAATCCCTCGCGCCGCCGTCCTGACGGGTGCGTCCGGCTGGCGTTCTGCCGGGGCCTCCCCCGTCTTCTCAGGCCCGGCTTTTTCCCCTATAACTACCGCCCATGTCGACAAGAACCACCATCGACCGGCTTTGTGAGCACGTTGGCCAGAGCGTCACCCTGCAGGGATGGGTCCACAAGACCCGCAGCAGCGGGAAAATCGCCTTCGTCATCGTTCGCGACGGAACCGGCCTGTGCCAATGTGTTGTGGAGAGGAACGAGCACACCGAACCTTTCTTCGAGACCGCTACGCACCTGACCCAGGAAACGGCCCTGGAAATCACCGGTACGGTTCGGGCGGACGAGCGGGCGGTGGGCGGGCACGAGCTGGATACGACCGGGCTGACGGTCGTCCACGCCGCGCAGGATTATCCCATCACCCCCAAACCGCACGGCATCGACTTTCTGCTGAAGCACCGGCATCTCTGGTTCCGCTCCGAACGGCAGTACCGAATCCTTCGCATTCGCCACACGCTGGTGGACGCGATCCGCGCTTTTTTCAACGACAACGGCTATGTTCTGATCGACACGCCGATCTTCTCGCCATCGGCCGGCGAAGGCACATCCACCCTGTTCGCGGTGGATTATTTCGGCGAGCCGGTCTACCTGGCCCAGACGGGGCAGCTTTACGTGGAGGCCGCCTGCCTGGCCCACCGTAAGGTCTATTGCTTCGGCCCGACCTTCCGGGCGGAGAAGTCCAAGACCCGCCGGCATCTTACCGAGTTCTGGATGGTCGAGCCGGAGATCGCATACGCTTGCCTGGACGACGTGATCTCCGTGGCGGAAGACTTTGTGTGCAGCGTCGTCCAGCGCGTCCTCTCCAGGCACCGGGCCGACCTGGTTGCGCTGGGTCGGGATCTCGGCCCGCTGGAGGCGATTCGCAAGCCGTTTTTCCGGCTCACCTATGACGAGGCCGTCGAGATTCTGCACGGATCCGAGGCTCGCGAGCTTCTTCAGGACGATCTGGCCCAGAAGGAGGCTCGTATCGCCGAGTTGACCGCCCAGATCGACCAGCTTGCCGAAACGCAGAAGACCGCGAAAAAGAAATGGCAGCAGGAAAAGGCCGCTCAGGACATCCAGGCCGCCCGCGAGGAGCGGTCGGAGTTGGAGGAGCAGGCCGCCAACATCCCGCACCATATGGAGCTGGCCGCCAACTTCCAGTGGGGAGGCGACCTGGGCGGGTCCGACGAGACGATCATCTCGCGGCTGCACGATCGGCCCGTGTTCGTCACGCACTATCCCAAGGAGGTCACCGCCTTCTACATGCGGATCGACCGGACGAACCCTAAGCGGGTGGAGAACTTCGACATGCTCGCCCCCGAGGGGTTCGGCGAGATCCTCGGCGGCTCCGCCCGCGAGGAGGACTACGACCGGCTGGTCGAGCGCATCCGCGAGGACGGCCTGCCCCGGGAACCGTACGAGTGGTATCTGGACCTGCGCCGTTATGGCAGCGTTCCGCACGGCGGTTTCGGCCTGGGCGTGGAGCGCACCCTCGCCTGGATCTGCGGCCTCAAGCACATCCGCGAGACGATCCCGTACCCACGGATGATGGGAAAAATCTATCCGTAGGCCCCGAGACGCCCATCGCGGCGGGCGGGCTCAGGCGCGGAGGCGCCAGAAGAGATCGGTCTCTCCAGGGCCCGGCTTCTCTCGGGACCATCCCGATACACCTAATCCGGGCGGCCGAGACAGCCGGCCTTCCAAGATGGCGACCTGTCCTTCGTATTGCCGTGCCTATTTGACATGGTCCCGGATCGCCCGGACCAGACCTTCGGCCGTGTATTCGGAGGCTTCCACCGTCGGGGCGTAGCCGGCTTCGCGCATGGCCTGTGACGTGACCGGGCCGATGCTGGCCAGCCGGGTGGCGCGGAGCACGCGATCCGCCTCCGCGCCAAGCAGGGTCTGAAAGTTGTGAAAGGTGGAAGCGCTGGTGAACGTGATCCAGTGCACGCGGCCTTCGCACAAAGCCTGGACCGCGTCTTCGGGCAGTGTGTCCGGCCGGACTGTCTCGTAGATCGCAATGTCATCGACCTCGGCACCCATGGAACGCAGGGCGTCCGGCAGGGCTGACCGCGCGATGTCCGAGCGCAGGAGAAGAACGCGCTGGCCGGTCAGGTTTTCATCCCCCAAAGCCTTCGCCAACGATTCGGCCACGAATTCCTCTGGGACGACCTGCGGTTCCAAAGCCAGTTGCCGCATTCGATCTGCCGTAGACGGTCCAATAGCCGCCATTCTGAGAGACTGCAGGAGGGTGATGTCCAGGTTCAGTTCCCGCATCCGGTTGGCGGTCGCATCCACCCCATTTACGCTCGTAAACGCAAGCCAGTCATAGTCCGCCAGGCGGCGAAGGGCCAAGTCAACGGAGGATAGGTCTTCGACCGGCCGAACCAGCACGGCCGGCGCCTCCAGCACCTGAGCCCCCAGCGTCTGCAGAAGTGAGGCGGTGGCTCCTGCCTGCTTCCGGGCCCGAGTAATGACGACAACCTGACCAGCAAGCGGCTTGGGCATGATGGCCCTCCTTTCGACAGGGCTTGCGGGCGAGGACCCCGCCCGGTTCCAGAGGGGCGTGACCGGTTTCTCGCACGGCCCGCCCGCCAGAGCCTCGCGCGGCGCAGTCTCCCGCTGGCCGCGGCGGTTCACCCCTATTAGACTCTATTCATGTCAACTTTGCCACCCAGAGTCGTGTACGGTCGAAACGTGTTTGTGGCCCCGACGGCCTACGTCGGGGGTGACGTCTTCATCGGTGACGATTGCATTATTATGCACCACGTGGCGATCCGTGGCGATGTCGCCCCAATTCGCCTGGGCAATCGAGTGAATATTCAGGATGGGTGCGTGCTGCACTGCAATTGCGACGTACCCCTTGAATTGGAGGATGATGTTGCCGTCGGTCACCGGGCGGTCGTGCATTGCCACCGTGTTGGTGCCGGCTCCCTGGTTGGCATCGGGGCCCTTCTGCTGGACGACGTGGTTGTCGGACGGGGGTGCATCATCGCGCCGGGGTCCGTCTTGGCGCCTCGATTCGTCGTGCCGGACGGAATGGTGGTGATGGGGATCCCTGGCCGGATTACGCGAGCTGTGGAGGATCGCGACCGCGCCTACCAGGCCCGGGTTATACAGGGCTACTTGACACTTGGAAGACTGCACGCAGACGGCAAATATCCGAACCAGTCGCCCGAATAGCTGCTTGGAACATTGTCTGGCCGCAGGGTGCCGCGCGGGGGATGGTTCGCGCGCGTAAGTAGTAGCATTTATAAAAACTTAGCGCGCGTGGAATTGACCTCTGGATAGGTTTGGGGCACATTATGCGGGATGGGTTTCTGCGACGAGGATCCGTCGAGCCGGTACATTCGGTCGGGGGGATTGAGCGGTTCTGACACGCGATTTCGTCCCCTTGGATGAGGTGCCCTATTGCGCACGGCTCGATTCGGGCGAATCCGGCGAAAAGAGCAGGAATCACGATCGGCACGATGACGAAGATCAAAGGATCATCCAACGCAGGAAGCACGCCCGGCGTGGCCGCAGGCGGCCTGATCGGCCGTGTCGTCGGTGACTACCGCATTCTGCGGGAGGTCGGCCGGGGCGGCATGGGTGTCGTCTACGAAGCCCACCAGATATCCCTTGACCGGATTGTGGCCCTGAAAGTCCTGTCCAACACAGCTGCCCTGCCGGAAGCATCCATCATCCGCTTTCGGCGCGAGGCTCAGGCGGCCGCCAAGCTCCAGCACAATCACATCGTGCAGATTTACGCGCAGGGCGAAGACGAGGGCGTCTGCTACTACGCCATGGAATTTGTCCGGGGCCGCAGCGTGCATGAGATCATCACCGAGCGCACGCGGGGGGAAGGAGACATCGCTCGCGACGGATTCCCGCAGGCTTCGAGTGGATCCAGCGGCCGGCAAACGGCCGGCTCGACAGAGGAGACCGTTCTGCTGGAGGCCACACCGCGGGTCGTATCGCGGACGTCGTCTGGCGCAATTCGCGCGCGTCGAACCGGACGGCCCGGTGCGACGACACAGCCGCGGACCCAGGCCGAGTTTGACCGGATCGCCGGGTATGTCGCAGACGTGGCGGATGCTCTGGAGTACGCGCATCGCAACGGCGTGATTCACCGCGACATCAAACCGCACAACCTGATGATCGGAACGGATGATCGCATTCGTGTCTCGGATTTCGGGCTTGCCCGCGTGCTGGAACAGCCGGGGCTGACGGTGACCGGAGAATTCCTGGGTTCGCCTCTGTACATGTCGCCCGAGCAGATATCGCGAGGCGATACGCTGGTCGATCATCGCACGGACATTTATTCCCTGGGGGCCACGCTCTACGAATGGCTGACTTTGGCCCCGCCGTTCCCTGGTGAGACGCGGGAACAGGTGATTGCCCATATCCTGACGGGGGAAGTGGCGGCCCCGCGCGACCTCAATCCGCACGTTCCGGTGGACCTGGAGACGATCTGTCTGAGGGCTCTGGCCAAGGATCCGAGGCGACGCTATCCGTCTGCCGCCGCCTTACGCGATGACCTGAGCGCATACCTGCAGCGGCGGGCCATCCGTGCCCGGCGGGCCGGAATGGCAGCACGTCTGCACAAATGCGTGACTCGCCATCCCGTGGCCACAACGGCCACGCTGGTGGTTGCAATTGCCATATCCCTGACGACCGCGTTCTTTCAGCAGCGATCAAGACATCAGGCCCGCGAACACGAGCAGACGGCGAAGGTGGAAGAGCAGACGGCCCGCCTGGAAAACGCGGAGCAGCAGAACGAGATGCTCCGAGCCCTGGTGGAGACCCTGATCCCCGCAGCCTGGCAACGGGTTCAGGGGTCCATCGGCGTTTCGGAAGACGAAACACTCGAACCCCTGATAACACTGTCGCAGCAATTCAGCCGTGGCTGGCTGACAGACTCTCTTCACGCCGAGCGCCAGCGTCTCGAGCAGGAGAATCCCCAGGTCTCTTCAGGTTCCGGCCTCGAATACTACTTGAGCGCGCTGGGAGCGCTGACCACCGGCAACGTGACCGCGGCCCTCGCCGCACTGGATCACAGCCTCGATGCCGCTCCGGAGGACCCCCATGCCCGCCAATTGCGGGCCGTTCTGCGTTGCGGTCGTCAGGAGTTCGCGGCCATGGAACAGGACGCGGCTGCGCTGATTGCATCTCGCCCGGACGATCCTGTCGGCTATCTGCTGCGCAGCGCCGCGCGGCTGTTCGTCAACCAGCCCGCAGAAGCCCTGGACGATCTGACGCGTGCGCGGGAGCTCTGGAACGGCGAGGCTCCATCGGCATGGCTGCACGCGCTGGCCGGGGCGGCCCGGGCATACGAGGGGCAGTTCGACAAGGCCCGTATCGAATATGACCAGGCGCTGGCCATTGACCCGGCCCTGGTTCCCGCGTTGCTGGGTCGCGCAAAAATCCTCTACGAGACGCATGACTACGCCGGCGCCATTCGCGATACCAGTCAGGTGATCGAAACCAATCCGGACGTGGCGGACGCGTACATTCTGCGCGGCGAGAGCCATGACCAGCGCGAGGAATACGACGAGTCCCTGGCCGATTATCTTCAGGCCAGCCGGCTCAGCAAGGAATCTCCCTCACTCATGCTCAAGATTCTGCTGGCGCAGGCCAACCAGAGACAGAAGGAAGAAGCCTTGACCGCACTCCAGGAACAAGTCCCGGCAGGCGTGAATGAGAACAAAAGCGCCACCGAGGGAGATGCGGCCTCTCCGCCTCCGCGTGACGATGATGGGTGGTTCCAGAAGTTCCTGGAAGACCGGCTCCAGACGGAAGCTCCGCCGGGTCCGTTCCCTGACCCGCCCGGCCGGGCCGCGGTTCGGAAACCGCCGCCCCCACCTTTGCGCGACACCGGTTCAGAAGCGTTCGCGAGGCGCGTTCTGTGCCGAGCGGTCTGCCTGTTTACCCCGACAACCTGCGATCATTGACGCCGGGTTCCCGACACCTACCATGCACCCGGCCCGCCGCGCCGGGCCGGATCGGGCCACTCTTTCGAGGAGCCGCGAAAGAGAGTGAACGCGGCGTGCTGGACGGCGCGGACGCGATTGAGGGATTTGCAAGGCAAATCGGGGGCTGGACTTCCATTCTTCGAAGAAGAAACGCGATGAGAACGGAGCGGAGGATTCTTTCATGCATACAGGCACGCTGATCGTCGGAGTGTGGTGTTTTGCTTGCTCGACCCTGGCTGCGGAGAAAGAGGACCCGTTCCTGACGCTGGCGGTGGAGGCGGAAATGCCGATCCGTCAACAGGGTTCGCAGGGAGACGATCGTAAGGCGGGAGCGTCAGGCGGGGCGGTGCTGGGGATGGAGTTCGGGAGCACTCCTGGCGATTTCGCGGAATACAGCCTCCCCCTGCCCGTGAAGCTGGAGCGTCCCCGGCTCGATCTGTGGTATGCGCGCGGCCTGACCGGCTGGGCGGAGATCGAGGTAGCGCTGGACGACCAGCCGGTCGAACGGGTGCGCTGTGTCGGCACCGGAGGCTGGGGAGATCGGAAAGAGGATTTCGCGGTCGTATCGCTGAACCTTCCGCCCCTGGAGGCCGCTCGCCACACACTGAGGCTGACGGTGGTTGGCCCGGACGTGCCAGAAGACGCCCCGTCCCTTCCGGTGCCGGCGGCGCCGGTCTGCGATCGCGTGGGCGGGCGGCCGGACAAGACCAGCGTCGGCCACGGGCGGAACGTGGCCGTGTACACCGGGGCGCCCTCGCAGTTCTTCTTCGCGACGTATCATCTGGGCAATGTTATCGACGCGGCGGACGGGGCGACGATCGTCTGGTATCCAGACCACGTGCAGGTGTGCCCGGACCGCAATCCGGCTGGCGCCTTCAACGTCAATCTGGACCGCTTGGTCATCACCGGCCAGCCGCAAGATACGCCGACCGTCGGGTGCTCTCCCCGCGCGGCGCCCGCGGGGCTGCTCGAGCGTCGCCAGGTGTGCGTCAACCAGGATGACGTCGTCATCGCCCGCGTCGTCTGGACAAATGCCAGCGACACGGCCATTCCGCACACCTTCTGCGTATCCGGTGACTGCCGCAACTCTCGAGACTGGCGCGGCCAACCGGGCGACCTCGCCGGCAAAACGTCGATCACGGACGGTCAGATCGTCCTCATGACGGATGGCAATGCCTATCGGGGGCTTCTGCCGCACGGGCTGACCATGGCCGTCGGGGCCTCCCGCAAGCTGGATGCCGCTCCTGTCGTGGAGCCCGGCGTGTATCGCATGAACATCCCCGTCACCGTTCCGGCCAAGGGGCAGGCCGCGCTGACGGTGGCGTGCGCGATCCATCCGGACTCCCGGCAGGCGGCGGCGAATCTGCGGGCCGCCTTGAGCCAGAAGGATCCGATCGAGGCGAATCGCCGCTCTTGGGAGTCCTTCTTTCAGGACGCCGTTCCGCGTTTCCGTTGTTCTGACGCCGGATTGGAGGAGCTGTATGCGTTTCGCTGGTTCCTGCTGAGGTTCTCCACCGCCGGAGGTGATCTGGGCTATTTCCAGTACCCGGTCGTGCTCGAGGGCCGCCAGGCGTACCAGACATACTGCTGCTACAGCGCCCCGTTTATGGCGTTTGACATGAACTGGGCTGTGGACCCCATGGTGGGCTTCGGACACATCGCGAGCATGGGGCTGGCGGCTCACAAGGACGGCCGGTTTCCTTGGTACGTGTCGCCCAACACGAACGAGGTCCCCATTCATCACCGATCCGGCACGGGAATGTCGCTGTTGCCCCTGGCGGCCTGGCGGCACTACACCATCCACCGTCGCAAGGATCTGCTCGAAAAGGTCTATCCCGCCATGAAGAAGAATATGGAGTGGTGGATGGCCGATCGTGACGCGGACGGCGACGGGCTGTTTGTAATCGATCATCAGCTCGAGACTGGCATGGATGATCTGAAGCGCTGGCCGGATGCGGAATTGCGGTACGACGCCATCGATGCCACCAGTTACGCGGTGGCGAATCTTCGCGCTGTGGCGGCCATGGCGGGCGTGCTGGGCCACTCGGCCGACGCCTCTCGATTCGGCGAGTACGCCGCGCGCTCGGCGCGTGCGGTCAATGAGAAGCTCTGGAGCCCGTCCGCCTGCGCCTGGCGAGATTGTCATCCCGCGTCGCACGAACTGGCAGACGTGTTGACCGTCACCACGTTCTATCCCTGGTTCGCGGGGATCGGCGGGCCGGACCACCTTTGCGTGTTCCGCGATCATCTGCTGAATCCCAGGGAGTTCTGGGCCGCGCATCCCGTGCCGGCCCTGGCCATGAACCAGGAGAATTTCAGCCCGACAGCGTTCTGGGAAGGTCCGTCGTGGCCCGCGGCGACCTCGCACGTCATCGAGGCGTTCGCCATGGCGGCCAAAATGTACGATCGCAGCCTGCTCGAGCCGGCCGGGGAGCTGTTCCGGCGGGCGGCGCGAAACCATCTCCAGCCGCGGGCCGATTTCTACGAGCGCTACAACCCGCTGACCGGCCGGCCACTCAGTACGTTTCGCGACTATATGCATTCGTGGTGGGTGGACGGGTTCGTGCGCCATGTCGCCGGGTTGATGCCGCAGGATGACGGCAGCCTGCTGATCGATCCGCTGCCCCTGGCGCTGAGCTGGTATTGCCTGGAAAACGTGCCCGTGGCCGGCCATCGCGTGGATGTGCAGTGGCATGCCCCGGACACGGGCGAGGCATCGAGCTCGTCGGCGTCCTCCGCCCGGGGTCTCACCGTTCGCGTGGACGGCAAGCCGGCGTTTCACAAGGAAGACTTCCGCCCGGGCGATAAGCCGGTCCGTGTGCCGATGGACAATCCCTGACCGAGGGCGGCGAAAGCGAGAATGGCGGAACACGGAGATTGTACGGAGCGGCATTGCGGCTCATGGGCCGCGGATATCTCCGCGGAGGGCACCTGCCGGATGCGATGCGGGGAATAGAAGACTCCCTTGGCCTCACAGAGCCTGGGAGGAAGCAGACCGTGACAGGCCGCCCCCCCGTGTCCCTTCGATGACTCAGGGGCCCGTGAGCCCGGCAGCGAACTCCACGTAATCCGCCAGGTCGATTTGCCGATCCAGGCCGATCAGGTCGGCGGGCAGACATTCGGGGGCGAAGGCTCTCCCAAAGCAGGCCTGAAACGCCGCGAAGTCCGCGAGGTCCACGTCGCCGTCCGCGTCGAAATCGCCGTCGCCGAGTGTGACGACCAGGCGCAGGTCCATGGCGATGGGCAAATGGTCGGACGAGTTCTGCGGCAGGGTATCGCCAGCCAGCAAGCCGAGGGCCGCCCGGGCGGCGGGTGTCATGGTGGCGGAGTTCAGCACGAAGCTGTTGGCGACATACGCGACGCTGTCCGTGTAGATGAAGCGGTCCAGCCGGGACGGGGGATACGCGTGATTGCCCTGCCAGGTGAAGTCGTAGCCCGTGAAAGGGTCCGTCGGCTTGAGGTCTGTCATGTCCGATCCGTCCCAGTCTCCTTTCACGTCCGGACCGAAGGTGGCTTCGTCCTGGATGTCGCCGGTGAGAAGCGTGTTCTCCGGCTGTGGATTGCCCACCAGATTGAAGTCACCGAGGTTGATGATGGGCGTGTTGGCCGGCAGCACAATGTTGTCGCCGGATGGCCGGACCGCCCCGCGGGCGTCGCCCAGCCAGTTGGCGATCGCGTCTGCACTGCGCTGACGGCTTTCGTCTTCCGGGCCGCCGGGATCGCCGCAGCACTTGAGGTGAACGCCCATGATGTAGATCTTCACGGGGTAGTTCGCGGTCGGCAGGTTGACCAGCGCCATGGTTACGCCGCGCGTGGACGATTCGGGAATGGTGTCGGTACGAGTCATCAGAAGCGCATAGCGCGAAGCCAGCACCGTGCGCGTGCCTCCGAGCAGTCCGAAATGCACCCGCCATGATCCCCCCGGAACGGGCAGGAGACTGTTGAGCCGATTTACAATTTCGCCGGCCTCGACAGAAGCGGAAAACTCCTGGAAGCAGATGATGTCCGGATCCAGCGCGGTCAGGATACGGTGGAACGCGGCATTGCGACTTGGGTCGGATATGAAGTTTCCGGCGTGGTTGTACGTGACAATTCGTATGTCGAGCGGTTCATCCCTCGTGTAGTCCCCATTCAGCGGGTCGAAACCCCACGTCAGGGAGGCCACGGCTCCCAGAACCCCCAGACACACGGTCCACCAGCGGATGCGCGGAATCCGAAAGCAGAATCGTCCGAGTTCGAATGCTTCCATTGAGATACTCCTGAGTCCGCGGCGAGGGCGGGGACCGTTCCCAGCTACCTGCCCAGTTTAGCCGAAACGCCGCCCAAAATGGAAGAAGCGGAGAGCGGCAATCCTTCGAACGGAAGAGCCCTTCCGGCGGCATCGACCGGCCGGGTAGACTATCGGACCCGCGCCATTGGGGGCGCTGGAAACGGTTGGCCTTTTCCGCGAGCGATGCCTATCTGATCTCAAGGAGATGGACCGATGAAAGGAATGCTGATACTGCTGCTGGTCATCGCGATTGCCGCCGTGTGTCTGTACTATTTTGGCGGCTATGCCTCGTTCGATCCGACCAAGGCCGGTCGGGAAGCCCGGCAGGCCATCACGCCGGGTATGACCTGGAACCAGGTGATCGCGACGTGCAAGAAGCCCCCGCCCACGTACCGGACAATCATCCTTCAGACCCGCGCCGGGATCGAGACCCTCAAGCCGGGCCCGGAGAACGTCTTCGACGAGAAGCAACTCGCCGATCGGCTTGCCCGAAACGAGCTGCCGCACGGCTTCATTTTCCCCTACAAATTCTCCGAGGCTCTGGCGTTTCAGGTCGTCTTTGACGAAACCGGCGTTGTCGAGCAGGTCCAGGACATGACCACCATGCGGGATCTGCTCCAATACGATTGACCTGGTCCGGCTCAGCCTGCCAGCCAGTCGACCAGGGGCCCCGGGTCCGTCTGCGTGCTGTAGTGGAAGATCGGCGCCTCGGCGTTGAACTTGCGGATGTCCGCCTCCGCGGCCGGCAGATCGAAATTGGTGTGGGCCAGCAGATCCATTTTCGCGATGACAATGGCGTGGGCCCGGGCGAAAAGGAGCGGATACTTGGCCGGCTTGTCGTGCCCTTCCGTGACGCTGAGCACCACGAGGCGAACGGCTTCGCCGATGTCGAAGTTGGCCGGACAGACCAGGTTGCCCACGTTTTCGATGAAGAGAAAGTCCAGGTCGGCCAGGGGCAGTTCGCATACGCCGCGATGCACCAGGCCAGCGTCAAGGTGGCACGACCCCTGCGTTTCAAGCTGAATTACCGGCACGTGGATGGCCGCGATGCGCTCGGCGTCGCGTGCCGTGAACAGGTCGCCTTCCAGCACCGCGCAGCGGAAGCGTGCTCCGAGCCGTGGCAGCACGTGCTCCAGCAGCGTCGTCTTGCCGCAGCCGGGCGAGCCCATGATGTTGACGGCGCGCACGTTGTGGGCCGCCAGGAGATCCCGCACGGCCGCCGCGTCTGCCTCGTTCTTCGCCTCAAGCCGGCGGAGAATCCGCACTTCCATGACCATCCTCCTTCTCCAGGTCCAGTGAAACCAGCAGGATATCCTGTCCGCCCTCGCATCGGATGAGTTCTGAGTGACAGGCCGGACAGGCAAACGGAATCTCCTGGCTTACCGCATCGTGCCCGCAATCGGCGCAAACCACCCGGACACCCTCCGTGTCGATCTCCAGCCGCGCCCCTTCCAGCAGGGTTCCCTCGCTCGTAAGCGTGAACGCGGTCTCCATGAGTTCCGGGACGAGCTGTCGCATGACGCCCACCCGACAACGCAACGAGATCACGCGAGTGGCGTTGTGGGCCTCGGCTTCACGAATCGCGTGTTCGCAGATCGATTGAGCGATCGAAAACTCGTGCACAGTTCCTCCTTTGCCGCCAGCCCGCCGGAATGCACGCGCAACCGCCGCCGGCTCAGCAGATCCGAGGAAGCTCTTCGCCATACGGGCGCTGCACCACCCGCCGCCCGCCCGCCTGCGTGAGCAACTCCACCATCGGTGGATCGGATTCCACCACGCGACCCACGATGGCCGCGTGAACCCCGTGGGGGTCGCCCCGCAGGGCCGCCAGCGCGCGCTTCGCATCCGCACCGGCAACGACGGCCACCACAACGCCCTCGTTAGCCGTCACCAGCGGATCGAGCCCCAGCATTTCCGCCGCGTGCCGGGCCGTGGGGGAGACCGGCACGCAATTCTCCTCGATCTCGACGCCCACCTCGCAACCTTCGCAGATGTCCGTCAAAACGCCGGCCACGCCGCCCCGCGTCGCGTCGCGGAGGAACTTCACGTCCGCGCCGCTGTCCAGCAGTGCGGCCACCAGGGAATTCAACGGGGCCGCGTCACTGCGCAGTTCCGTGTCGAACTCGATCCCGTTCCGCACGGAGAGAATCGTCAGCCCGTGTTCGGCGATCCGACTGTTCAAGAGCACGGCGTCACCCGGCTCGACGCGGGCGATGTCCAGGCGGGCATCCGGCCGCTGAACGCCCACGCCGGCAGTGTTGATGAATATCCCGTCCGCGACATCGTCGTTTTTCACGCCGGATCGCAGCCGCCGCTCGATGACCTTCGTGTCTCCCGTCACGATGGATACGCCCGCCTCCGCCGCCGTGGCCGCGATGTCAGCCAGAATGCGGTCGAAGCGAGCGAACGAGAGACCCTCCTCCAGAATCAGGCCCAGGCTCAAGGCCAGCGGGGTGGCCCCCATGACGGCCAGGTCATTCACCGTTCCCGCGACGGCCAGGCGGCCGATCGTCCCGCCGGGGAACTCCAGCGGGGTCACGACGTAGGAATCCGTCGTGAACACCAGGCTTCCCTCCGGCCGCGACAGGACCGCCCCATCGGTCAGCGGCGACAGCGTCGGGTTGCCCAGCACCGGTACCACGTGCTCCCGCAGCAAGCGGTTCATCAACTCCCCGCCGCCACCATGGGCCAGCACCACGCGATCTGTCGAACCCGGCGTACTCATATTCGGCTTTCCTGGCGTGTGGAGTGCCGGTGGTACTTGAACCAGGCCGCACACGTGCCTTCGCTGCTGACCATGCACGGCCCGACCGGATGAACCGGCGTGCAATCGCTGCCGAAGAGCCCGCACTCCACCGGCTCAACCTTCCCCTGAATGACCTCACCGCACCGACAGCCGGGCGGATCGCAGTCTTCTCCGATCACGATGCCGAATCGCTTGACGGCATCGAACCGCTCGTAGGCCGGCGCTAGTTCCAGTCCGCTGGCCGGTATGACGCCCAGCGCCCGCCACGGCGCGTCGCAAGTGACGAAGACGCGTTCCATTAGTCGCCGTGCGGCGGGGTTGCCGTCTTCCCGAACGACGCCGGCATAGGCGTTTTCCACAGTCGCCTGCCCCTGGGCCACCAGTCGCAGCAGTTGCCGCAGGCCGACCAGAATGGCCTGTGGTTCGAAACCGGCAATCACGCACGCCTTGCCGTAGCGGGCGGCGATCGGTTCATAGGCCCGCACGCCGATGATCACGCTGACGTGGCCCGGGCAGAGAAACCCGTCCAGCGGCACGTCGCCGCCATCTAGAAGGGCCATCATCGCGGGCACCACGAGCTTGTGGCTGGCCAGCACGCTGAGGTTCTCGACCCCCGCCTGCTCCGCCTCCAATAGCATGGCTGCGGTGGCGGGCGCCGTGGTCTCGAACCCGACAGCCAGGAACACCACCTGTTGGTTCGGGTTCCGCTGTGCCATCTGCAGCGCTGTGCGCGCGGAGTTCACCACGCGAATGTCCGCCCCCCGGGCGCGGAGGGTCTCCAGGCTGTGCACGCGACCGGGCACGCGGATCATGTCGCCATAGGTGGCCACGATAAGCCCTTCCCGTGAGGCCAGTTCGATGGCCGCGTCGATGTGCCGCTGGGCCGTCACGCAGACCGGACAGCCCGGCCCGCTGATCAGCCGGACGTTCGGCGGCAGAAGCGAGCGGATGCCGTTTCGAAAGATGGAAACGGTGTGTGTGCCGCAGACTTCCATCACCTGCACGCGCTCAAGACCCTTGACCGCATCGGCGATCTGCGTGGTCAGGACGCTGGTTTGTGCCAATCGAGTCACGGACTGCCCTGCTCTGCGGTGGAAGAAGTGGAGTCGGGATCCATCACCGCGCTGAGATACTGCCAGATTTCCCGGGCGTGATCCTCGTCGATCACTTCGATGGCGAACCCGGCGTGCATGAGAACCCAATCGCCCTCGCCCGCCTCCGGAGTCAGAGCCAGGCTCGTCTCGATCCGGTTTCCCTGAAGGTCCACCACGGCCGTCCGGCCGATTTCACTGTCCGATCCGGAGACGGAAATGACTTTTGCGGGAACCGCCAGACACATTATGAAACCCTCCCGAACCGAGCCGCCACCGCAAACGCCTGCCCCAGCGAAAGGCTGGCATCCCCCGGTGACAAACGTCGGTGCCGCAGCACTCGCCGGACGCCCAGGTCGGACAACCTCTGCTCGACGCAGTCTGCCAGGATTGTATTCAGAAAACACCCGCCCGTCAGGGCCACCGTTTCCACTCCTCGCCGTGTCGCGGCCGCCGCGGCCGCTTCGGCCAGCATCCGGCCGACCGTCGCGTGAAACGCGGCCGCGGTCTGCCCAGCGGGCCGTTGATCCAGCACGTCCCGACAGATTGCCCGGATCATAGGGCCCAGCATCAGCCGCTCCACAGCACCGTCTGTTGCCGCCTCCCAGGGATACGCGCCCCCGGTCTGGCCGGCGGCCGTTTCCTGAAGCCGGATGGCCGCCTCACCCTCGAATGTGTTGAAATCGCACAAGCCGATCAGGAAGGAGACCGCGTCAAAGACACGGCCCAGGCTTGATGTGGCGGGCGCATTTACTCCGGCCGCGACCATGGCCGCCACGGTCTGTCGCTCGGGCCGGGGCACGCGGCCGAAAAGCCCTTCCACCTCGGCCGGAACGCGCCCGTCGTACGCCTGCCATACGAGGCTCCAGGCCGGTCGCCATGTCTGACGGGCCGCCGCATCCCCGCCGGGCAAAGGGAAACAGGCCAGACTGGCACATCGTTCAAAACGGTACGGGCTCACGTAGAGGATTTCGCCGCCCCAGATGGTCCCGTCCGTCCCGAAGCCGGTGCCATCGCAGGCAATGCCGACGGCCGGCGCTGCGATCTCGTTCTCCGCCAGACACGCACACACATGGGCGTGATGGTGCTGGATGGTTTCGGACGGTATGCCGGCGGCGCTGGCCGCCTGACGCGCGGCCCTCGTGGAGTGATAGGCCGGGTGCAGATCATGCACAAGCACGGCGGGCCTCATTTGCTCCAAAGCCTCGCGTAAGGCGGCGTGAAAGGCCCGCAGATTGGCGGCGTCTGCCAGGTCGCCGAACGGGGGGGAGACTGTGGCTGTTCGCTCCTCCACCCGACAGAGGGTGCTTTTCAGGTCTCCGCCCACGCCCCAGACGGCTTGCGTGGCGGCAAAAGGAAGCGTGAATTGTTCCGGAGAAGCCGTATGCACGATACCGTTCGACACCTCTGCGGGCCTGCTGCCTTTACGTCCTTTCCTGGCCAGAGAATGGCACCCCAGGGCGAGTCAGTCAAGCAGAGCGAAGCGCCCGGATGTGCGTGCGGCGTCACACTGCGCGTTCGGCCGTCTGAATGGCCACCACGAACACGCCACAGAGGATCAAAGCCACGCCGAGCCACTGTCCCGCGCTCAGACGTTCGCCCAGAAGCAGATACGCCATCGTCGCGATAATGGCGTACCCGCCCCCAACCATCAGAGGATAAGCGATGCTGATGGAGAGCGTGCGGCTTGACAGTGCGTACATGTAGAGAACCGCGTTGAGCGCAAAGGCGACCAGGCCGACGATCAGGACCGGCGTGTGCCACAGCGTCTGAAGCGCCTTCCAGGGGCCGTCCGAGAAGAAGCCCCCGGCTCGCGCCACCTGGCTCGCTCCGGCCTTCATCATGAGGTTTGCCGCCGCATTCAGCGCCAATGCCAGGAGCAGTGCGATCACGTGTTTCATGTGAAACCCTTTATTCCAGGCCCTTTTTGTGAGGTCGGGGCCGTCTGCCGCGCCTTAGCCGAACCCAAAGGTTCTGACAAGCATAGCCTTGCGCCCCGATGGGGCCACCCGTGCCTTTCCCGGTCTGTGAAATTCCTCCCCGTCCCGCGAAGCGCCGGCCCTGTCCCGCTGTCTCTAACGAAGCGGAATTCACAGCTACTCCACAGGGTATCACAAATCGATAACTTCCGACAGATCAGAATCCTGCAAGACATCATCCTCAAAGATTCTCATAGTCCGCCGTTTTTCCATTGACAGTCTGTGATTTGTGTGGCATAGGGTGAAGTGTACCGGCGTGGCGAGGCGGTGCCGATTGGTGCATCCACTTTTGCTCGCTCACCGGTCCGCGCCGCGGGATTGTGCGACAGGCGGTCGTGATCAGGAAGATCGAACGCTCGCCGGTCACGTTCCGTGGAGTGACTCCTTCTCGCAAGGTGTAGGGACACACGCAAGAGACGGAGGGTCGCTTATGGTCCGATCCCGACAAGCCCCATGGACCCCAAAAAAGATGCATCCGGCCCGTCCGGCGGAAGAACCCCGCGCCGTGGAACTGCGTCGCCTTCGCAAAGCATTGGCCGACGCCTGGTGGAACGAGGAACCGCTGGAGCGCATCGTGCTGATTGAGCGTCAGATCCGCGAGTGTCTGACGGACGCGGATGGAACCTTCTGAGGGGAAGGAAGCTCGCCTGCGGCGGCGTTCGCCTGCATCGGAGTGACCCACACGAGGTTTCAGCCGGAGGGTCACGACGGTGCAGGCCTACGCCACGCGGGAGGGTTCGCCGACCGGTGCTTCCAGGCCCGGCCATCCGCTCTCATCCGGAGAGAGCTTTTCCCAGTCGCGGAAAAGGCGTCCCCAACTGCTGTTCAACGCCTCATGCACGCGTTGGTTTCCGATAAACGGCATCCAGAACACATCATGGTAGAGGATGCTGGCCGCGTAAGACCACGGAGCCAGCCAGGTTTTGAGCGACCATTCGATGGGCCGCTTAAGCCGGCCCCAGTATATCTGGTGCTGCATCCGGGCGGCGAAGGTCATCTTCCGGTACGGCCCGACGAAATGCCAGTTCTCCTGCGCGGCGTCCGTATCGCCCACGATTTCAATCTTTCGCGGGTCGCCCACCCCCAGCCCCATATCGTGAGCGATCCGGATCGTCTTCACATCATCCAGAGGGGAGAACCCCATCAGCTTGGCCGCCACCGCGTCAATGGCCACCGGATCGGCCGAGGCGAGCAGAACATTCTTCACGTACGGTTCCATGCACCGCGGCCCCGGCCCATCCCCCGCGAACGTGCCATCCATTACGCAGAAGAGACCTCGATGGATGCGACGCTGGATCATCAGAAGATCCACCAGCGTTTCGTGGATGACCGGATGCGTCCAGTGCCGCTTTTCGTTCAGAAGGCCGCCGAAAGCATTCTTCATGGCGCCGGTGACCGTGGTGAACACGTGCGTCTTGATCGTGGGCAGGTGGATGATGTTTTCGCCGATGAACCGCTTGGGAATGTGGAACCCTTTGGGATACACGTCGTTGAGCACCAGCAGCCGATCCCGCAGATCGCCGATTGCGTCATGAATGTGAATCCATTCCTCGCCGTCATACAAATGGATGTTCCGCAAGCCGTGCGCCTGAATGACCGGCAGGTGTTTGTTCGCCCGCTCGCCCTTGCGCGCGCTTACCACAACCGTGCGATTGTGGCAGGCGTGCAGCAGCCCGCGGTCATAACCGTCCGCCAGCATGGCCCGGATCACACCGTCCAACTGCCACGGCGTCGTTGAACACGCCGGATAAAAGTAATGCCACGAAATGTTGATCTTCAAAGCGGTGTCCACCGTTCGGTCGATCACGTCCTGGTAGCCCGCCAGGTTCATCAGACGATGGCAGTCGGCCAGCACGGTGGCCGGCGAGGTCCGAACGATTGCAACTCTAGAGGTGTTCATGTCTTGAGCCCCCTACCACGCCCGACCGATCCGCCCCGTTCGGCTCGTCAGTCCAGCCTGGTCCATAGCCGCACCTGATTCTCGAAAACGATCCCGGCCGCTGCGATTCCCCACAACACCAGGGTGGCCTGGAACGCCCGATCCTTCAGAAAGATGGCGGTAGGCCCGGTGAAGCGGCCGCTCTGGGCGAGCATGGCGAACCGGAAGACGCCGTAGACCACCAGCGGCAGCGTGTAGAGCAGGTGTTTTTTGGGAAACGGGGGCGGCGGATACGAAGGTTCGATGGTGTACAGTAGAAACGTCACCACGGCGATTGCCGCCGAAACGCTCGTCAGGTTGTTCAGGAGTTCCGGCGTATAGCGGGCGAGCGTGGCCCGGTGCTCGCGCGCCTGCTGAGTCTCCCCCAGCACGGCGACCTCGCAGCGGCGCTTTCCGAATCCCATGAACAGACACAGGGTAAAGGTACATGCAATCAGCCATTCGGACGTCGGCACACCTACGGCTTCCGCGCCCGCCCAGGCCCGCAGCACGAAGCCCGTTGCGATGATGATGACGTCCAGAATGATCCGCTTTTTGAGCCACGTCGAATACGCCAGGATCAATATAAAGTATACGCCGACCAGAGCCGCCACGTTCGGATTCAGCAGCCAAAATGTGAGCCCCATTCCCAGGATGATCAGCACCGCCGCCATCATCGCGGCCGCCGCCGGGCTCACCGCTCCGCGCGCCACTGGACGGTGGCGCTTCACCGGATGATGGGCATCCGCCTCCCGATCCATGATGTCGTTAAAGGAGTAATTGGCGCTCGCCACCAGGCAAAAAGCCCCGAAACAGAGGGCTGCCTGCCAAATGGCGGGATCGTGGAACAGCCGGTATCCCAGCAGCGGCCCCGCGAAGACCACCAGGTTCTTGATCCATTCCTGGGGGCGCATCAACTGGAGGTAGTCACGCATTGCGTCTCCGTCGGCCGGCTATTGCTCGTCCGCCCCGGTCGGCTTGTCTTTCAGTTCATCCTGGATCGCCTCGACCGCTCGGGTCGTCACCCGCCTGGCCTTGTCCACCGCCTGGGTCGTGGCTGTCTTGGCCTTCTCAACGGCCTGCGTGGTGGCGGCCTTGAGTTCATCGAGCTTCTCTTCGGCCTGCTCCTTCAGGTCTTCGACCACAGGCTTGGCGTCTTCCACCGCCTGCGTGGTGGCTTTTCGTGCCGCCTCGGCCGCCGCGCCTGCCTTCTTGCGGGTTTCTCCGAAGTCCTGGTCTTTGCACCCGGCTGCCACGACCAGCAGCAGGAATGCGCCCGCCAGAACATTCCCATGGCCCACCTGACGAATCATCCGATAATCTCCAGTTCCTGTCAGACCCCATCGAAGGGCGTCACCATACCCTTTGCCCGTTTGACGAACAAGGCAGCCGGCGGATAGGGCCAAAAGAGGACGCTCCTCAGTCACGCCGCTCAGCCCGTTTCTTGCGGATACAATTCGGACGGACCAGCCGTGTAACGTGGCGTCCGACCGTTCAGCACCGCCACCACGTCTTCCACGACTTCTTCCATGCGAGCCAGGCCGCTGTGCGTCCGGGCCCCCACGTGGGCGGAGAAGAGCGTGTGGGGCGCGTGCAGAATCGGATGGTCCGGCGGCGGCGGTTCCGGGTCGTATACGTCCAGGGCCGCGCCCGCGAGGCCGCCGGCCTTCAGGGCCTCCGCCAACGCGACCAGGTCCACAACAGCCCCTCGCGCCGTGTTGATCAAGGTGGCCGTCGGTCGAAAGCCGGCCAGCACCTCTGCGGTTACCAGCTTGTGCGTTGTCGGAGTCAGCGGGACGTGCAGCGTCACCACGTCCGATGTCGAGAACAAGGCCGGCTTGTCGACCGGCTGAGCCGGGTAGTCCAACTCTCCCACGTCCACGATGTCGTTGAAGACGACCTTCATTCCCAACCCCGCCGCGGCGCGACCGACGCACCGACCGATCCGCCCCAGGCCGACGATGCCCATCGTCAGTCCATGCAGCTCCCGCCCACGTGAGACGCGGCGAGCCTGGCCGAACTGACCGGCCCGGACGGCTGTGTCGGACCCCACGATATGCCGCTCCAGGGCGATCATGAGCCCGATGGTCAGTTCCGCGACGGAATGCGTGGCGGCGGCCGGAGTATAGACGACCGCAATCCCACGGGCCCGGGCCGCTTCCACGTCGATGTTGTCCAGGCCCACTCCCGCCCGTCCGATCACCCGAAGGCGCGGGGCCGCCTCCAGCACGCGCGGCGTCACCTGGGCATAGGTCCGCACGAGCAGCGCATCGGCCGTTGCCACCGCGCGCCGCAGGCTGTCCTCATCGCAGGACTCGAGCATGCGCACCTCGCCCGCCTCCCGCAGGACGGCCAGTGCCGCGTCCCCGTAGGTTTCGGCGACGACGATGTGGAAGGGCCGGTTATTCATTGTGTTGCATGCCTCCGGGACCGGACCGCGCGGGCCCTGCCGCCCGGACTATTCGTATCGCAAAGCCTCTACCGGGTCGAGGCGGGAGGCTCGATAGGCGGGATAAATGCCGCTGAGAATGCCGACGACGGTGGCCATGAGCAGGGCCAGGTGGATGCTGGAGGCCGGGGTGTACGTTTTGAGCACGCCTGTGTAGTTCTCCAGGAAATCCGCGAAGAGCAATCCGAGCAGAATGCCCAGGGCCCCGCCCAGCACGCTGATGATGCAGGCCTCGATCAGGAACTGCACGAGGATGTTCCACCCCGTGGCCCCCACCGCGATGCGGACGCCGATTTCACGGGTGCGTTCCGTGACGGAGACCAGCATGATGTTCATAATCCCGATGCCGCCAACCACCAGCGAAATGCCGGCGATGCTGCCCAGCACCACCGTGAAAATCTTGGTGACGTCGGCAAGCTGGGCCTTGAACTGCTCCTGCGTGAAGACCAGGAAGTCGTCATCCGCACCCGCGCGGATGCCGTGCTCGCCCCGCAGCGTGCGGTTGACCTGCTGGATCGCCGCCTCCAGCACCTCACGGTTCTTCGCCTGCACCGTGATCATCATCACGTTGCGCATGCCGAACATCCGCTTCATGGCCGTGCTGATGGGCACGATCACCTGGTTGTCCACGTCCCGGAAGCCCAGCACGCCCTTCTTCTCCATCACTCCCACGACGGTGAAGGGCATCGCGTTGATCTTGACGCGCCGCCCGACGGCGGTCGTCTCGCCGAAGAGTTCCTCGGCCACCTTGTGGCCCAGGACACAGACTTTCCGCTCTGCCCGGACCTCCTCCGCGCTTAGAAACTGCCCTTCGCGGGTCTTGTAACTGTTGATTCTGGCGTACGACTCCGTCGTGCCCAGAACCGTGACGCTCATGTTCCGGTTGAAATACTTGATCTGGGTGCTGGCCTGCACCTCCGGCGCGACCGCCGCCACCAGCGAACAGCCCAGCAGCGCCGTCGCGTCGTCCTCCGTCAGCGAGGGAATGACGGCCTGCCGCGACTGCCGTTGCGAGGAACCGTTCAACACCATGATCTGATCGGCCCCCATCGACTCGAAGCGGCGCAGAATGTCCCGGTTTGCCCCCTCCAGAATGGACATGGCCGACACCACGGCCGACACGCCGATGATCACTCCCAGCGTGGCCAGCAGCGAGCGCAGCATGTTCGCCAGCAGCCCGCGAATCGCCATGAAACAAATGCGAATGAAAAACACGGCCGTGTTGTTCCTGGGCGCCTCGTATTCCTTCAGCCGGACCGCGACCGTGCGGGCACCCCGCCCGCCCCCTGGGGAAGGCGGAAACGTTCGTCCGCGGCCTCCATCTCGTCCCGCAAGGTGTCGTCGACCCCCCGGTCTTCCAGAATTTTGCCGTCTTTCATGCGGATCAGGCGTTGGGCCTGCACGGCCACGTCCATCTCGTGCGTGACCAGGATGATGGTGACCCCGTCGGCGTGCAGCGCGTGGAAGACTTCCAGGATCTGCCGGCCGGTGCGGGAATCCAGATTGCCGGTCGGCTCATCGGCAAAGATGATCCGCGGGTTGTTCACGATGGCTCGCGCAATGGCCACCCGTTGCCGCTCGCCGCCCGACAATTCGCTCGGCTTGTGCCGGGCGCGTTCGGCCAGT
The DNA here is from genome assembly GCA_052034525.1 of Planctomycetota bacterium. Taxonomy (GTDB): domain Bacteria; phylum Planctomycetota; class Phycisphaerae; order UBA1845; family UBA1845; genus JAFGJQ01. Next base: position 15,472 of record JBPOIK010000040.1, on the reverse strand, counting down.
CCGACTTTTTGAAGGGCTTCCATGGCCGCCGCTCGCGTGTTCCTTTTGCGCGCGTAAATCAGCGGCACCGTCACGTTGTCCAGGGCGGTGGTCCGATTGATCAGGTTGAACGTCTGAAACACGAAACCGATGTCCCGGTTGCGGATCGCCGCAAGCTGTCGGTCGCTGAGCTTGTGGACGAGGCGCCCGTCAAACTCATACAGGCCGGACGTGGGCCGATCCAGGCAGCCGAGCAGGTGCATCAACGTGCTCTTTCCGCTGCCGGAGGCGCCGGTGATGCTGACGAACTCGCCGTCCCGGATGGCCAGGTCCACGCCGTCCAGAGCTCGAACGATCGAGCTGCCCATGCGATAATGACGGCTCAGTTGATGCACTCGAATCATGAGAAGTCAGTCACTCACGTCACGCCCGGACGGGCGCGACCCGCGGGACGCGAACGCTGCGCCCCTCCCGCCTAGCGGCCCTCTTCCTCTTCCCGTTCCCGCTCCGTCTTCTCGGGAAGCTTGGTGAACACCACGTCTCCTTCCTCCACACCCTCGATGACGTGGGCGTACGTCCCATTGTCCAGGCCGATCCGGCAGCGAACGAACTCCGGCCGGGGCTTGGCCTCACCGGGTACCTCCACAGCCTTGTAGATGCCCAGCTCATTGTCGGGCCCGCGCTTGATGGCCTCGTGCGGCACCAGGAGAGCATCGTAGACCGATTTGGCGGTGAACTCCACGTCCGCCTGCATGGACGACATGAGGAGGTGGCGGTTGTCGCTCGTCACTTCGATGTCGACCAGGTAGGTGATGATCGACGATCCGGATCTGGGTTCCGGGTAAATCCGCTCGATCCGCCCGCGAAACTCCTGGTCGTGGAAGGCCTCCACGGTGATCTTGACGTCGGAGGCGGCTTCAATCGGCGCGGAGGTCGTGGTCGGCCGCGCCGTCGGTTCTGGCGGAGCCGCAGCCACCGCGCCGGTTCGGCCGCCGGGGCGGGCGGACTCCGGCGCCAGCTCGATGACTTCGCCGATGTCCGCCTCGTCCACCTCCGCCCGAACGTAGCAGACGCTCCAATCCGCCAACACGGCCAGCAGCGTCCCGCCGGTGATTGTGGTCTTGCCACCGGCAATGACTTCGCCTTCATTGACGAAGACCTGGGCTACCATGCCGTCCACGGGCGCGATGATGTCCGTCTTCTCCAGGCGTTTCTCCGCGTCTCCCAGCGTCGTCTTTGCCGTCTCAACGGCTGCTTCGGCCAGCCTCACGTCGTTTTCAGAGAGCGTGATCGCCATTTCGGCCTGGATGATGTCCGCCTCCGCCTGTTTGATCTGGGCGAGCAGCTCCTCGTGTGTCGTCTTGGCCCGCAAATACTCCAGCAGGTTGGCGTTGTCCTGACGGTACAGTTCTTCCTTGCGGTCCGCATCGACCCGGGTGTATTCCGTGCGTGCCTCATAGGCCTCGCGACGGGCCTGAGCCGCGGGCAACGTCGCCTCCCGCTTGACTTTCAGCGTCGTCTGGGCTGCTTCGAGACGCGTGCGGGCGGAGCTCAGTTCCTCTTCGGCCCGCCGGACCAGGCGCTCTTCGTCGTCGCGTTTAATCCGGATCAGCAGGTCGCCGGCCTTCACGATTTCGCCGGCCTTCACCAGTACCGCCTCCACCTCGCCGCTGGCCTCGGCCTTGATCTCACGGCGGGACAGCGGATTGACCTTGCCCGCGGCGGTGATGGGGATCGTCAGATCCCCCCGGCGGACGACGGAGGTCTCCGGTTGCAACGCTCCAAACTGCATGCGCAGACTGCGGCAATTCACGTACCCCAGGGCGCACAGTCCCAGGAGCGGTACCCAGATGAGAACATTGCGCAGTACTCTCATTCCATTCTCCCGCCGAACCCGGCCGCGCGATCCGCGCCTACGCCCGACTCAACGGACGGCGACCACGCACCGGACTATATCGCTGGACGCGCCGGGCAGCAATCTGAGCGGGTAGAATCCATTCTGATGCGGTGTCGGAAGTTGTGTAGCGGATCGTATCGTCCGTCCGGATTCATCCGTGCGCCAAGCGCACGGCGAAACCCTCACGGAATGGCGCGGTCTTCAGAGAGCAATAGCGAAGTGAACTGACGGTAGCCAACCCGGAAACCCGTGGGTATGCTGGGCGGTGGCGCGGGGCCGCGCGTAGCCGGAACTCGGCTGCAAGACGCCCAGAAGGCAGACGCGCGGCGTCCCGCGGGGCCGCGTGATTTGATGACGGCCGCGGAACGCAGCGGCAGACAAGGATGGTCCGTGTTGACCCCCCCGAGGCACACATCCGATCGTGGAACCCCTCTCGACCGTGCTCTGGCAGCGTCCGCGCCGGGGTTCGCGACGGATTCCTTTTTCTCAATTCTGCTTCTGCTCGGGCTCAGCCTCGGCCTTCAGAGCATCGTCTTCGCGCCGTATGCCATTTGGCCGGCGGCGTATGTGTGCCTGGTTCCGTGGGTGGTTGTGATTGGCGCCTGTTCCAACCCGCACCGAGTGTACTACACGAGCTACCTTCTGGGACTGGCGTTTTTCCTGTGCAACGTGCGCTGGATCGCGCCGATTACCGTCGAGGGCTACATCGCCCTCTCTGCCTACCTGGCGGTGTATTTCCCGCTGGTGGCCTGCCCCATCCGGCACGCGGTGCGCCGGCGACGGATCCCCATGACCCTGGCCCTGCCGGTCATCTGGGTCGGCAGTGAGTTCCTGCGGGGCATCGTGATCAGCGGCTTTCCGTGGTTCTTCCTGGCGCACAGCCATTATCGCGTGCTTTCCCTGATTCAGGTGAGTGACCTGTTCGGTGCGTACGGTGTGAGTTTTGTCATCGCGCTGATCAACGGAGCCATTGCGGAAGCCATCTTCGCGACGGGACGGCGAATGCAGGCCGGCCCCGGGCCCCGCCCGCGCCGGCTGGCCTGGCCGCACCTGCTCGCCACGGCGGTGCTCGTGATCGCCGCCTTCGTCTACGGCCAGGTGCAGATGCGCCGCCCCACCGGTGCTCCGGGCCTGCGGATCGCGGTAATCCAAGGAGACTATCCCATCCGGACCTCCGACACCTTCAACAATCCGGCCGACCGGCAGCGGGCTTACTTCCGCCTGATGCAGGAGGCGGCCGCCGAGCACCCGGACGTCTACCTGCTCCCCGAAACGCCCTGGACGATGTTCCTGAACGAGAGCTTTCTGCGGGAGTCCAACCGCGACGATCCATGGTGGAGGTGGTCTGGCGACTGTTTCCGCGTGCTTCAGGCTTTTTCGACGCAGCAGAACGCCTACGTCATTACCGGAGCCGTGAGCCGGGAACTCACGCCTTACGATCGGCTGTCTGAGTCCTGGACCTACAACTCCGCCTTCGTCTTTCGCCCGGACGGATCTACGCCGTTCCGATACGATAAGGTGCACACGGTCTACTTCGGAGAGACCGTGCCCTTCCGCTTCGGACGGTTCCGGTTCCTGTACATCTGGTTCAACAATCTCTCGCCCTTCGGCGGAGACGTGGAATACTCGATCAACCGGGGCTCGGAGTTCAAGGTATTCGAAATCCAGGTTCCCCCCGAGAGCGGTCGGTCGTATCGATTCGGCATCCCGATCTGCTACGAGGACGTCATTCCGTATGTGAGCCGCCGGTTCGTCATCGGTCCGGACGGGCGCAAGCGCGTCGATTTCCTGCTGAACATCAGCAACGACGGCTGGTTCCTCCACAGCAACGAACTGCCGCAGCACCTGGCCAGTTGCGTGTTCCGCGCGGTAGAAAACCGCGTAGGCATTGCCCGGGCCGTGAACACCGGGATCAGCGGCTTCATCGACGCGGACGGTCGCATCCACCATCTGGTCACAAACGTCCTGGGCCGCAGCCACGGACCCGGCATCACGGGGTATCAGGTCGCCCCCGTGGAGATCGACTCGCGGACGAGCCTGTATTCGCGCATTGGAGACGTTTTCGCTCTGACGTGTTGCGTTCTGTGGGGCCTTGCGTACCTTGACTACCTCATCGTGCGGATCCGGGTCAACCGGGCCCGCTCGGCGCGCAACCGAGAAGGAGCCGCCAACGCATGCGAAACCTGATCGCCGCCATCCTGCTGTTGGCCGTCACGCTGCGTGGGGTCGCCGGGTGCGCAACGAATCCGTATCAGCCCGGGGCCACGGCCACCACACAGCTCAAGACACGGGCGATGGAATCGCTCAAACAGGGGGTCCGCTACCCCCACGTGCCCGTCGTGCGTTCCCAGGCCATTGAAGCCCTCCAGCGGGTAGCGCCCGAGGAGGGGCTGCCCTGGATGCGATCCGCCCTGCTCGACGAGGCGGCCGGCGTGCGGTTCGCGGCCTGCGTGGCCCTGGGGGAACAGAGGGACGCCGGCTCGCGTGCCCGGTTCGAGAAGCTGCTGGCGGATCCGGACCGCAGTGTCCGGTTGGCGGCCGTTTTCGCACTGCATCGTCTGGGAGACACCCGCCAGAGCAACCAACTGGCGGAAGCCCTGCTGTATGATCGGGACAGCGGAGTCCGTCGCAACGCCGCCCTTCTGCTCGGGCTGCTGGGCGAGCCCGGCGCGGTGAAGCTTCTGGCTCGCGTGATGGAGGACGCGGACGAAGGCCTGCGCCTTCAGGCACTGGAGTCCATGGCTCGTCTGGGCAGTCCGCAGGCGTGCGAGCAGTTGTTGTTCCATGCTCATTCCGGGCTTGGGGCCCGGGAAACCTTCGCCATCCGGGCCCTGGCGGAGACTCGCGATCGGCGATTCGCCGATTTGTATCAGGAACGGCTGCGCCGGGCTCGGCATCCGGAAACGCGGATGGCCGCGGCCCGGGCCCTTGGCCTTCTGGGCGATCCCGCGGGTCTGGCCGAAGCGCGGCGTCTGGTGCGGTTCGATCGGCCGGATCGCAGTGCGGCGGTGGCCCGGGATGACCTGCCGGAGTTGCAGATCGTCCGGGTGCGGCAGTTGGCGGCCCTGGCGCTGGGGGCGATCGGCCGGACGGAAGCCCTGCCCGACCTGGCACAGGCCATTCATGAACCGTACGACCCCCGGGTGGAATTGGCCGCCGCCCTGGCGGTGCTGGAGATTCTCCGATCCGACGCACGCGACGTGTGGCGACCCCCGGGTAGCTGATCGGGCGCTGGGCCGGGTTGTCGCGGGAGGAATCATGCGCTGGCTGACGTTCGGTATCTTGGCGGTCGTCGTACTCACGCTCGAGGCGACCGTGGCGCCGCGGCTGGAGTGGCACGGCGCCCGCCCGCAGTGGCTGCTGATGCTGGCCGTCTTCTATGCCCTCAACGGCCGCAGCGCGGATGTGCTGATCGGCGCGTGGATCCTCGGGCTGCTGTATGATCTTCACACGCCTCCGGAATATGTGGGCCTGTTTTCGCTACTGTTCAGCCTGGTGGCCCTGCTGGTGTACGGCGTGCGCGAGTACCTGTTCCGCGAGCATCCGCTGACGCATTTCCTTGTGACATTTTTCGCTTGCCTGGTCATTCAGATTGTGCTGGACGTGCAGCGGGTGGTCCGGTTCGGGGAGTCCACGGGGGGCGTCTGGGACCTGGGTCGGGAGAGCCTTCTGACCGCGCTGGTCACCGGGCTCTGTGCTCTGCCCGTTCACTTCGTGCTCCTGCGGCTTCACCGGACCTTGGGAATCATGCCGGCCCGAACCGCCCGACGCCGATGGAACGTGACCGCACGCTCCATCTCCCGCCCATGAGGAGGCTCTCCGCGTGTCTTCGCGACCTTCAGACGCCCGGCTCTTCTCGGACGCCCGAATGCCGCGGACCCGCTACCAGGGCAGCAAGTGGAGGCTCTGCGACTGGATCTGGCAAAGCGTCCAGCGTCTTCCTTTCCAAACGGTGCTCGACGCGTTCTCCGGCACGGCCTCCGTCTCGCATATGTTCAAACGCCGTGACAAGGCGGTCACCTGCAACGATGTTCTGCGTTTCAATCATCAGGTTGGCCTCGCGCTGATCGAAAACAGCTCCGAGACGCTCGACGACGCGACCGTGGCGGTCCTGCTGCGCCGTCACAGCGGCGTCGCCTACCGGGACATCATCGAGCGGACGTTCCAGGGCGTCTATTTCACGGACGCCGAGAACCGCTGGCTGGACACGCTGTGCCAGAACATCCCCCGCCTCCCCTCGCCGGCCCGGAGGGCCCTCGCCTGGTTCGCCCTCGGCCAGGCGGCCCTGGCCAAGCGGCCGTATAACCTGTTCCACCGCCGCAATCTCTACATGCGCATGGCCGATGTTCCTCGCGGCTTCGGGAACAAAACCACTTGGGATCGGCCGTTTGAGGATCTTTTTCGTCGCTTCGTCGCCGAGGCGAACGCGGCCGTGTTCGACAACGGACAGGTCTGCCGCGCGTTGTGCCGGCCGGCGGAGACGCTCGAACCGGGGTTTGACCTGGTGTATATCGACCCTCCCTACCTCAACAGCCGCGGGGTGGGGGTGGACTATCATGCCTTCTACCACTTCCTGGACGGCATGGTGGATTATGACGGCTGGGCCGACCGAATCGACTGGACGTCACCCCATCGGCGGCTCGTTCCGCAACCCGGTCCGTGGACGCGCCGCGACGAGATCGGGCCGGCGTTTCAGGCCCTGTTCGCCCGGTTCGCCGACAGCCATCTGGTGGTCTCCTATCGCAGTGACGGCATTCCCAGCCCGGCGGAGCTTGCCGACTGGCTGTCCGCGCACAAACGGTGCGTGCGGGTGCTTGGATGCCCGCGCGCGAAGAAGTACGTCCTGTCCACGAACGATCGGGCCGGGGAGGTGCTCCTGGTGGCGACGGACGACTGAAGGGGAGCGGAGTCACTTGCGAACGCGGTTCTGCAGCATGGCGCGGACCAGGTTCACCAGGGCCGCCCGCTCGATGGGCTTGGTGAGGTAATCGTCCGTCCCGCATTCCGTCGCCCGCTCGATGTCGGCCGTTTCACTGAGAGCCGTGACCTTGACGATTGGTATGTCTCGCGTTTCCGGGTTGGACTTCAGTTGTTTGCACACTTCGAAGCCCGACATTTTGGGCATCATGATGTCCAGGAGGATCAGGTCGGGGCGTTGGCGAACGACCATGTCCATCGCCTCGAGGCCGTTTCGGGCTTCCACCGCGACCACGTCTTCCATGTCCTCCAGGTAGGCCAGCAGCAGTTCGAGGTTCTGCTCGTTGTCATCGACCACCAGAACGGTCCACGGTTCGCTGCGTTCAGCGGGTTTCGCGTCCATCAGTCAGCTTCCTTTCCGCCGTTTCGGAGCGGCCGCCCGGACGGGTATCTTCCACAAACCCAGCGCGATGGCAAGCGGCGGGTGGGATCACCATTGCCCGTTGACAGGGTATGGCCCCGGCTTCATCATGCGCCCGCCGCGCATGCCGAGGGATCCCGACGGATCCCGCGGAATATCGTGCGCCTCGGCGCGAACACCCGGATGGAGAGTATGACCCGGGCTCTGGACGCCATGCGAAGCAGCCTCGACACACTGATCCGCGACGGCCCACAACTGGCCGATAGAATGCACTTTCGGGAATGGTCACCGACGCACCAGGTCCTGGCGGCGGCCGTGCGTTTTCAGCTGCTCCACCGCCAGGACGCACCTTCCGTCCGGCTGGTGGGCATCATCGGCGGCGCCAGCAGCGGCAAGAGCACCCTTTTCAACAGCCTGGCAGGCGGCGACCATATCAGCACGGTGACCATGACCTCGCACGCCACGCGAGGGATCCTGATGGCCGTTCCTCGGACCCTGGAGGACCAGGTTGACGCTTGGCTGCAAGACGGGCTTCTTCCCCATCTGTGTCACCGGCGACTGGCCGCTGGCGAGCGCACCGAGGGGGCTCCCGATGCCGTCTTCGTCATTCCCGTGAATGCTCCCGGGCTGCGCGACGTGCTCCTGTTCGACACGCCGGATTTCACCACGATTTCCGCCGCCCATGAGGGCGATCTGACCCGACGCCTTCTGCTCTGGTTCGATTGCGTGTTCGTCATGGCAGACCCGGAGCGGTTCTTCGACCGCAGAACGTTTCAGGAGATGCGGGACGAACTGGATCGCTGGGGAATCGGCCGCCTCGTCGTGTTCAATCTCAACGAGCGCCCGTTGCCGCTGGACGAGAAGAAGCGGGAAACGCTGCGGCAACAGGCACAGCGGCTGGACGCTTGCACCGTGGTGCTCGAATACCGGCATGGTCGCGGGTTTCGTCGGCTGGCCGATCCGGATATCCAGCCATGTCTGGACTGGCTCGCAAGCGCCGCCGCTGCCCCGGATACGACGGACCGCGAACGCCGGCCACACCGCCTGCGCCGCCTGCTGGCGGACCAGGCAACCCGCGTCCTCAACGAAGACGCCGACCGCCAGGCCCGCCTGCGCGAACTGAAATCCGACCTGGCGGCGGCAGCCGAACGCCTTCCCGATCGTCCGGAGATCCTCGCCGCGTTCCTCACGCCGGACCAGCGACGCCTTCTTTCGCCCTGGTGGCGCGTCGTGCGGCGCTCCGGCGAATCGATCGGCCACTCTGTGGGCCGGATCGGTCGGTGGATGCCGTTCGTGGGGATGGCCACGCCGGAACCGCCCCGGCAGGACGGTCTGCCTGACGACGCATCCGCGCAGCAGCGCGGCGTTGAGAATTTCTGCCGCATGGTTGACCACATCACCCGCGATCTGGAAAACCGCGCTCGGCAAAGCCGTTTCTGGCGTGAGGCCGGAACCCCGCAGGCGGCCATCCTGGATTCGAACCTGAAACCGTATGATCTGGATGTCGAGGCGGCCCGCCTGGTTGCGCCGTGCGTGGCGGCGTTGCAGGAGTTCAAAGAAAAGGTGGAGACGGAGGCCGCCAGCATCCGGGTGAACGTGGTCGGTGCGGGTGTCGGCCTGGCCTTCAGTGTGGCGCTGGCCGTGCTGACGGGTGGCGCCTCCCTCTGGCTCCTTGCCGCTCTTAGCGGCGTCGGGGGTGTGGGCGCACGACCCTTTCTCCGGCTCTACAATGTCATTCGCGGTACACGCGAATCTCGATCCCTGGACTCCGCCGTGGACGCATACCGCGACGGACTCCGCCGGCAGGCTGAACTGGCAGTCGCGCGTATCCTCCAAGCGGCCCGGCAGCGCACGCTCGACGCGAACCCGGATCTGCGAAAGGCTCTGGAAACCGTCTCTGACTCTGGCGCAACCGGAGACCGGTCATGATTGCCAAACCGATCAGCAATCCTGGCGATGATCTTGCGCGGTTGAATCGGGAGCTGGCCGCGCTGTTTGCCCGGCCGCCCGTCGAGCTGCAACACATGGCCGCGCAGCGCAGCCGGGACGATCTGGTGATTTGTGCCGTTCTGGCCGGCAAGGATGCGGGCAAAACCACGCTCATCAATGCTCTGGCGGGCAAGGAGATTTCCATTGACCGGGAAGACATCGGTCGAGGCACAGACCGGCCCGTTGCCTACGTTCATCGGGAGGCGGCAGATACCCTCCGCCGGCGTTTTGCTTCTTCCGACGCCGGTCACCTGGCGTACGAGCCCGTGATGCACGAGTTGCCCGGGCTGCGCAACCTCGTTCTGCTGGATCTGCCGGATGTCGACAGCGTGTTTCACGAGCACCAGCAGACGGCCGAACTGGCCCTGGAACGCACGGACCGCGTGGTCTGGGTTTTCGATCCCAAGAAGGGCGACGACCGGGCCCTGGGCGACATCCGCCCTCTCCTCGCACGCGCTCCGGCCAGCGTCTTCTGCGTGCTGAACAAACTGGACCTCACACTGCACGATGAGCTGAACGGCGACGATGCGTATCGGTTCTGGGAGCGTGTGAACAAGTGGTTCGATCAGTGTCTGCAGGCCGTGGAACTGTCGGTGTCACCGGATCACCGGTTTGCGCTGGCCGCCCGATTCGTCGCGGCCCGGAAATTCGTCGCGTCCGTGACGGAGAGTTGGACCGGTTCTCGAAGCGGTGCGTTGTCCGGTGCGGAGCGGGCGTTTCTGAACGACGTGGCGCGGCAGGCGGAAACGGAGTTTGACCGACTGCGAGACCGCCTCTTGGCTCCGTTGACATCCGAGGAAATCCGTCGTCTCAAGCGGGACAACGAACGCGCGGAACTCGCCGCCAACCTGGACGCCCTGCGAGCCCAGTACGACCTGGACGTCACGCTCCGGCAATTGGCCACGGCCTTGGCCGACCTGAGCACCGCGTGCGATCGGGAGTTCGACAGCGATTACCGGGGCATCGTGTCCCGGCGGCTTGCTCGCGTCGGTCGCGGGGACCTCGACCTTGCCCGGGAAGTGATGGCTCGCCGCATCGAGACGTGGCCGGTGCTGCCGGTGCTGTACTGGCCTCTGCGCGGCGTCGCTCATTGGCTGGGAAGTCGACTGGCCGGTGGCCAGCCCGGCCGACCCCCGCCGCCGGCGGCCGACCTGTTACGAGTCCGGGGTTGGAGCTCGGCTGATCGCGTGAAATCCGTGCATGCCCGGGCCCAGCGGGCCGCCTTGAGACAGCTCCCGCAATCCCTGGTCGATCAGGTCCGCTGGCCGACGGTAGAGGCGATGGCGGGCAAATTGGAGACTCGAGTTGGTGAGCGCCTGGAGGACGCCGACGAGACGGTTCTGGAGGTGTGTCTGACCAGCCTGCCTCGACCCGGGATCCTGGCTCGCGGTTTCATCTGGTTCGTCCTGATCTGGTTTCCCCTGCTGCAACCTTTGCTACGTGCGGTGCTGGAAGTGCTGACCAAGGGCGCGGTGGTGGGTGGCCTTGCCGCCGGCCTGACCGTGGTCATGGCCCTGGGGGCCGGTGGACTGATGAAAGGCTTTGGGGCCTCGCTGGCCGTTCTGCTCTTCATGCTGGCGGTATTGTACGCGCGATCCGTACGACTCGTGCAGCGCGTCCGGCGCGAAGCGGGTTTCGGACCGTCACAAAACGGGCTGGAGCCCCCTGCCACGTCCGAAGTTGACGCCCTGCTGGACGAGGAAATCTTCCGCCCCCTGGCCGAGCCCGTGGAAAGGCTCGCCGACCGCGTGGATAGTTGCCGCCAACGGCTGGCGGCCCTCGAAGAGGGACTGTGATGAAAGACCCGACGACGACGCCGGTTGCGCGGCGCCGCTCCCCCGTCTCTTTCCCGGCCGATCCGCGCTACAAACCGTCGAAGCCGTCCGGGGAGACGATAGGTCTCTGAGGCTGGGGCTGCTGGCCGACGTAGGTGCCCTCCGCCGTCCACAGCCGAGTGGCAGCCGATCGCGAGGCGTCGCGCTCCTTCCGAGACCGTTCCAGCTCGGCTCGGTGGTGGTCGTCAATGATCCGTACGGCCAGGTCAACATCGTCGGTGATGGTGAACAGGTCCGGGTCGCCGGGGCTGATGAACGGGTTGCGGTGCAGTTGGAACTCTTGGATCCACTCCACCAGCGGCGACCAGAAATCGCTCCCGAGCAGGACGACGGGAAACCGGGCCGTCTTGCCCGTCTGAATGAGCGTCATGGATTCGAAGAACTCATCCATGGTGCCGAACCCGCCCGGGAAACAGACGAACGCCACCGCATATTTCACAAACATCACCTTCCGGCAGAAGAAATACCGGAAGTCCATGGACAGGTTCTGATACGGGTTGGCCACCTGCTCCTGCGGCAGATAGATGTTCAGCCCTACGGAGGTGCCGCCGGCCTCGAACGCCCCTTTGTTGGCCGCTTCCATAATGCCCGGGCCGCCGCCGGTGACCACGGCATATCCGTGCTGGGCCAGTTTGCCGCCCAGGGACTCCGCCATCTGGTAGTAGCGATCCTGCGGCTGCGATCGGGCCGACCCGAACACCGGCACCGCGGCCTCACAGAGTGACATCAGCTCGAAGCCTTCCACGAACTCCGCCATGATGCGGAAGACTCGCCATGTTTCCTCCACGGGGTTCGACGGCGGCACCTGTTCCTTGCGTTTGCGGATCATTTTCAAAAGTCCATCGTTCCCGGGCGCGGTTTCGGCGCTGGGACCAAAACACGACGGGTGCTCGGGCGTTCCGCCGGTTCAGTACATCAGATACTTCGTCCGGGTGGCGGAGAAATCCTTCGCTCCCGTATTCCAGGCCTTCAGAATATCGTCAGCCGAGCGGCCTTCCTGGAACATCGTCCGTACCCGGTCCGTTCCGCAGGCCTTGTCAAACATCCCGTCGCGCTTGCTTCCAAAGAGCTTTTTGTCCGGATAGAGCCGCTGATGCACGTCCATCACGTGAAACTGCACGCCCACCAGTGTCACCGCGTCGCGATCGAGGATATGGACCTGCACGCCGCCGCAGTCCTGCTTCTCGTACGGCCCGTAGTACGGGCGAAACGTCAGCGGCCGGAAGACCACTCCGGGCAAGCGCCGGGCGTTCAATTCCGACGCCAATTTCGCCGCGTCGATCCACGGGGCACCGGCCAGCTCGAACGGCATGGGGTACCCCACCCCCTCGCTGAGCACGTGCAGTTCTCCCATGATGCCGGTCGCCACGTAGAACAGGGCCGCTTCCGCGTGGGGCACGTGGGGCGACGGCGGCACCCAGGGCAACCCGGTCTGGTCGAACCACATGTCGCGCCGCCATCCCTTCATCGGGATCACCGTAAGCTTGCACTTGGCGCCGCCGGCCAGCCATCCTTCTTCGTTGATCAACCGCGCCAGCTCGCCGCAGGTCAGTCCGTACACATAGGGGATCTCGAACAGCCCGATGAACGATCGGAACTTCGGGTCCAGGGTATTGCCTTCCACCCGGTTGCCTGTGAGGGGATTCGGCCGGTCGAGCACGACCACCTCGATGCCCTGCTCGGCGGCGGCCTCCATGACCCTGGCCATGGTGCTGATGTAAGTGTAGGAGCGGCAGCCGACATCCTGAATGTCGTAGACCAGAACGTCGATCCCCTCGAGCATCTCGGGAGTCGGTTTGTGCTTGGTCCCGTAGAGCGAATACTCCGGCAGCCCGGTCACGGGATCCGTGGAATCCTTGATCTGGCCCCCGGCCGCGACGTTCCCCCGAATCCCGTGTTCCGGACCGAACAGCGCCACCAGCTTCACATTGGGCGCCCGGTAGAGCACGTCGACCGTGCTGCGGAAGTCACGCGTGATGCCGGTCGGGTTCGTAACCAGCCCCACTCGCTTGCCATCCAGGGCCTTGAAGCCGTCCTGCTCCAGCACGTCGATTCCCGTAAGGACCGGACCGGCAGCGTCCGCCCAGACGGGCGGCGCAACACACAGGGTTGCCGGGAGCATGATCACCGTTACGATTCGCCAGACGTATTTCATTCCAGCCTTCCTTGGTTACCGGGGTTTCGTTCGCCACAACCGCGTTCCACCGGGCCGCCCGAGGCGACCGCGGAACCCGTTACTCTACCGGTTCCAACCGTCTTGTCGACCTCGGGAAGGTTCCCCCGCCCCCGCGTACCGCCGCGCAGGAGGCTCTTCACCCTCGCTGCGGCGCCGTGGGGAACCATCAGCACAGAACGTCCGTCCGTCCCGAGGGTTGTGGATGGTCTGTTGCCAGAGAATCGGGAGGAGTTGGCCACCGGGAAGGCGGCGGCTTAGGGAGGGGTCAGGCGTAAACGTCAATGCCCCGGGTCAGATCGCAAGCGGCGTCGGCCACTTGGGTCGCGGCGGCCTCCATGCTCTGGGCGGCCGCCTCGATCAGTTGCAGCACGGCCTGGTCCTGCACGTTGGCCATCTTGAGCATCTTGGCGGCCACCGCGTACTGGATTTGCGAGGTCACCGCCGCGGATTTGAAATCAAGGATGGCGCTGGTCAGGTCCACGGACATCACTCCAGGTTCGTCGGCACGTCGACCGGCCGAATCGAGCTGTTCTCCGGGCGGGCGGCTCGTTCCCGGCCGCCGCAGGCCGGCAGCCGGGGGGCATCCCCATGCGGGAATCTCCGTCCGCCGATACGAATTGTACGATACAGATCTTCTCCGGCGGAAAACCGGCAACATTTGCGGCACTCCGCCCGATAATCCGGGAGATTTCGGTCCCTGTGGCTCAGCGCGGCCTTGCCGGGCATGGGTTTGGCGGGTATAAGTTCAGCACAACCCGGACGGGGACGTAGCTCAGCTGGGAGAGCGTCGCGTTCGCAATGCGAAGGTCAGGGGTTCGAATCCCCTCGTCTCCACGTTCCGAAGTGATGCCGAATCAAGGGTTTATGATACCCGCCCGCGTCGGGCGGTTGCGGCAAGAATGACATCAGAAGGAGGTGTCCCATGACTCGAAAGCCGTTGAGGGCGCGTTTCTTGATCTTCGGTGTGTTCACATCTGTTGGTGCCGCCGCAACAGAGCCGCGCGTATCCGCGTTTCCGGATCCCTACGATCCCGGAAAGATGCGGTCTGTAGTCACGCGCGAGGCCCGCGAGAACCTCGGCCTATCTCCAGAAGGGCTCGACGGAAATAGTCCAGCCGGAGGTCTACGCCAAGCTTGATGAGCTGGCTCGCATCCTGTCAGACGCCAAGACGCGAGCCGAGGGGGAGAAGGACATTAACGCCTTTCGGATCTGGATTCAGGGGCTGGCCAGCGAAGGAACGGTTTATGTGCAGGTTCGACTCAAGGAAGCCGGAGCGCAAGGGGAGGTCCTCGCCAGCCTGAAGGCGTCGGAATTCCGTTTGGAATACGTGTTTGAGAAACACCCCGGCTTTCTGGGTTACGCGAATAAGGTGGCGCTGGACAAACTGGCGGCCAATCCTGATGTGGCTGCGGTATGTCTCGACGATCAGCCACTGGTGGAGGGCCCTGTGAAGCCCATCTACAGGGACGACCTCCCTCCACCCAAGGCAGGTGAGGCTGCAGGTCCTGGAGCCAAAGAGGATCAGGTAGAACCCGACGTCCACCGAATTCTGGCGATCGCGGATCGCGCCCTCGTCCTGGTCAGTCTCCGAGCCGACTCGCTGCCAGAAGTCGCGGATCCGTCCATGCAGTCGCTTGAGAAAAACGAACTGCGTCGAAAGGCCGCGCGGCAGTTGCGGCAACGCGTACTCGCAACCTTGAGCGCCGACGACCTTCATCAGGCAGGTGGGCTGGCTGACAGTGCGGCTGTGACCGGCTTCATTACCGCGAAAGGGCTTCAGAAGCTCTGCAAACACCCCGACGTGGTTCGAGTAAGTCCCGTCTCGAGGGCACGGCCGCTTGGTACGGTCAGCAGCGGGCCTTCGTGACCGTGAACTGAGGTGCGGAGAAAAGGAGTACGAGAAAATGGGCACAAAAAGCGCGATGGCCAGCGTGTTGTGCATTCTGACTGTCTCTGCATTCGGCATGGACACAAGTATACCATTCATCAACGCCGACTGCGTCCACACCCAGGGCATCACAGGACACGGGGTGACCATAGCTGTGATCGATTGCGGCGTAGACTGGTCGCATCATGGGTTGATCGGTAACCTCTCGCCATACGGGGCAACAATCATCGGCGGTTCGATAAATGGTAACCGTTCACGGGTTTTTTCGGCTGACGGGGTGATGTGAAATGGCGGTTGCGTCCGATCCATGGAAACATGAAGCCGCTGGAATCGCACACCAAGGAAGAACTGATCGCGCTGATCCGCCGG
>JBPOIK010000187.1:0-9148 GCA_052034525.1 Planctomycetota bacterium | reverse complement strand
TCTACGACGCCAACGGCAACGTCGGGCAGGTTCTCGGCACCGCCACGGGCAGCGTCGCCGTCAAGTACGAGTACGACCCCTACGGCAACCGCACCAACACCCCGACCCGAGGTGAATTCGACCAGCCCTTCCGCTTCAGCACCAAGTACTTCGACGCCGAAACCGGGCTGTATGACTTCGGCGTTCGCTTCTACTCGCCCCGACTCGGAAGATGGATAAACAGAGACCCCATCGAAGAAATCGGTGGCATCAACGTATACGCGTATGTGGCGAATAGGCCAATGGACCGAATGGATGCCGATGGACGTTGCATCTGCTGCTTCCATCTCCATCAGAAACATGACCGCATCTGTGCAACCGTTGCAGGGCCTAAGGGGCGATGCACCGGAACCGCGACCACCACTGACCTTGGTTACGAGTTCACGTTCCCAATCGATATGACGTTAGAGGAAGTCGCCCAGGAGCTCGGGACTCCTGGTGAGATAACGCAAGATTGCGCCAGCTGCTCATCAAAGTGCCTTCCTTTGCCGCTCTTGGTCATAATACCAGTAGAAAAAGACATCGTGCATTCGGGGACCAAGGAGATTACTCTCCCGCTAATCGGTACCGTTAGGGTAAACTACACTGCACGGCTTCACTGCAAGATCGAGGGGACCTGGATCATTTTGTGGACATGCTGCAAAGCAGGCTGATGGCCTTTTCACTCTGCCGTGTGCCCGCTGGCTTGAGCGCGGCAGCTATGATGGAGCTCTTTATGGCGATGAATAACCCCATGACATCTGCATCGCCGAGGCACCCCCACGCCGCGATTGTGCGCGCCGGCCTTGTGGCAATTACAGCCGTGTGGTTACTCCTCTCACAATGCGGGTGCCGTACAGAGTCCGGCAAGTCGGCGCTTTTCCAAATGCGCATCCTACCGGACCGAAACGTCTTCGTCGGTGTTCACGAGGACAGATACATCTGCGTTGTGATGGCAGAGAGCGATTCACAAGATGCGGGAAACAGCGCCGCAGGGTCTGATGACAAGCGACTATCTGAGGAACCTCCTTCGCTGACCTGGCTGCAAATCAGCCGTCCGCTGTCCGACTTGACACACGAATTATCGAATATGAACGCTGATCGTGAGTATCTCGTTTGGGTTTCGGCAATTGCGCCAGACGACCGGGTCGCGGCTCAGTCCGCGGTCGATGAGTTGCACGCTCAGCGATTTCGCGCCCTCTACGTTGGGCCCAAGGAATGACACTCGTCAATGGGCTCTCTGAGCCCGGATTATTTGCCAACATTCTGAGCGTCGCTGCCAACCAGGGCCGTTTAGCCGCGTGGAAAATGCGTGTAGGCACGCATGTTCCACGCAGCGGGAGACGCGCCTCATGGGTGACGGCCGGGGATGGGCCGGTGATGACGGGGGCTGGTTGTTTGAACCGGAGTTCAACCGCGCGATCAAGCTGCGACAGGCCGATCCCCGCATCACATCGAACGCCGGCGCGTTTCTGCTGCGCGAGGCCGATCACCGTCTCGGCCTGACTGCCGACCTGGCCGCGCTGCCCACAGAATCCCGCCGGCCGGACCGCATCCGCTATGAGCAGGTCGAGTTGCCACGCCAGCACCTCTGCGCCCAGGCGCTGGGCTACGCGCATCAGGACGATCAGGACGTCCTAGCCCACGACCCGGCCGTGAAGCTGGCGGTGTGGGACCGCCCTGGCGGCCGCGGCCTGCACGAGCGCCTTGCACCAGCGCGCCGCCGGCGCCGGCCGCAAGGTCAGGCACGGCACGCTCGACATCGATCCGTTCCCAATCGAAGTCCCCGGCCGCCAGCCGGGCGGGGCCTATCACGGCTACTACCGCCAGACGATCTACCACCCGCTGGTCGCCAGCTTCAGCGCGGGCGTCGATTACGACGCATCCCGGTTGGGCGACTGCTTCGTGCACGCCATGCTGCGGCGGGGCAACAGCGGTTCGGCCGAAGGCGCGGTGCGGTTCGTGCGGACGGCGTTGCAGCAGAGTCGCCGACTGGCGTCGCATCTGGATGTGCGCATCGACGCCGGGCTGGTCAACGGACGGGTGCTGGACCCGATCGACGACGAAGACGCGCACTTCGTCGGCCGGCTTAAGAACAACGCCGTGCTGGACGCCTTGGCCGAGCACTATCTGCTGCAGCGTCCGCCCGGCCGGCCGCTGCAGGAAGGCGACGAGTTCGCCGTGGAGCTGGGCGCGTACCAAGCGGGCGAATGGACGCGGCCGTACCGGCTGGTGCTGGTGGTGATCGACTTGCCGGATCCCAAGACGAGCCTGCGCGCGCAGTTCCCGCACTACTTCTTTTTGGTGACGAACTGGCGGGTAACGCAGCGTAGCGGGTGGGCGCTGCTGGAGCACTATCGCCGACGCGGCACGTTCGAGGACCGCCTGGGCGAGTTCAACGGCGCGATCGGCAACGGCCTCTCGGCGGATTCATTGTGTGCGTTGAATGAACCGCACCCGGGTCGGAGGCGGTCGACAACGTCCTGAGGATCAGGTTTCTGTGGGGGAGGCGTCGGGGCGCGGGGCGGCCTGTTTTTTCTTCCACTGATCCGGCAGCCACTCGTCGAGCTGGCTGACCGGCGTATCGGGCAGGTTGGCCAGGAGCTGCGTGAGGTAAGCCTGCGGGTTGAGGTTGTACCGCCGGCAGGTGCTGGTGAAGGTGCTGAGGATCGCGGCGGTCTCGCCACCGCGCGGCGTGGCGACGAACAGGGCGTTCTTGCGGAGCAGCGCGATGCGCTTCATCTGCTGCTCGGCGAGGTTGTTGTGGAGCGGGACGGCCGGGTCGGTGGCGAACAGCGTCAGTTCCGCCCACTGATTCAGCGTGTAGCCGATCGCCTGCGCCAGCGGATGCTTGGGCAGCAGCTTCGCCTTCTGCTCCAGCAGCAGCGCATGCAGCGTGTCGAGCAGCGGCACGGCTTCGGCTTGCCGGCGATGCAGCCGCTCTTCGGCCATGCGCGCGCGGTCGTGCGACAGGCCTGGCCCCAGCGCGGCGTCGGTGAGCCGCGCCTCGAGGTCGAACAGCCCCTTGATCAGCCGCAGGATAGTTCGCGCAATCTCGGGTCCGGCCGGCTCGGCCTCCACGAACTTGCGGCGCGCATGGGCCCAGCAGCCGGCGCGCGGCAGATCCTGGTTGAACACGATCCCGTCGTAGCCGCCGTAGGCATCGGCCAGCAAAGTACCGCGGAAGTCCTTCAGGAACTGCGCCGGACCGTCGCGTTTGCGACTCTCCGTGAAGTCGAACACGTTGTACGGCTGGGATTCATCCCCCTGGTGAATCCACATCCGGGCCGGCTTCGCCTTCCCCGGGGCCAGCAGCGGCAGCACCGTGTCGTCCGTCGCCAGCACGTGCGACTGCAGCACCCGCTCCGCCATGCGGCGGTACAGCGGCCGCACCAGCCGGGCCACGTCCTGCAGCCACAGGCACAGCGTCGAGCGGTCCAGCTCGAAGCCCTGCCGGCCGAAGATGTGCTGCAACCGGTGCAGCGACAGGTAGTCGCCGTACTTCGCCGTCACCACGTACGCCAGCAACCCCGGATCCGGCAGCCCCTTGTCGAGCGGCGAGCCCTTCGTCTTCTCGGCCAGTTCGATGTGCGGGTTGTCGCCGTTCTGCTCACAGGCCCGGCAGGCGTACTTGGGCTGGATGTGCCAGACCCGCACGAACGAGCCGGGCTGGGACTCGATCGTGTAGCTGACCGCCTGGCCGATCTTCTCCCACGTGGCCTGGCAGGTCGGGCACTTGCACAGCTCCTCGGTGAGCTCGTAGGTCTGCTCGATCAGCGGCAGGTGCTCGAGTTGACTGAGGTCCCGCCGCCCACGCGTCCGCAGCCGGCGCGAGGGGCGGCGGGGCCCGGATGGATCAGCCTCTTCCGCGGCCGGCAGGTCGGCGGTGTCGATCGGCAGCCGGTCGAGCAGGCCGCCGAAGTCGAGCAGCAACTGGCCGGGATCGCCGAGCCGGTCGGCCCGCGGCCCGTAGGCCTGCTTGAGCGCCTGGGCCAGCCGCACCTCCAGCCGCAGCTTCTCCAGGTGGAACGCATCCCGCTGCTGCGTCAGCGTCGCGATCGTCGCGGTGTGCCGCGTGATCGTCGCTTCGTGCTTGGTGATCGTCTTCTGGTGTGCGGCGATGACCTGCTCGCGCGCGATGAGCAAACGCTTGAGTTCGTTCACATCATCCGGCGGAGTGGTGAGCGGGGCAGCGTCGTCCATGACAACGGAAGTATGCTCGCGCTATCGGCGCGGGGCAACTTCATCTGCGATTGTGGATAACCGCACGCCGCGTGTCAGCGGGCGGGCAAGACCAGCCAGGCGTGGGCGGGGCCGGGTCGCCCAGGGCGGTTACCCGCCCCGGGCTCCCACAGATCCGGACGTGCGCGATTGACGCATCCGGCTCGTCAGATCATCGCTTCGCTACGTGAGGGGGCGGATCGCTCGCGCTGGTGGAAGCGGGTAGTGCCGCTTGAGCAGCGCGAAGCGGTCCCAGTGGATACGAGCCTTGTACGAGCGGCGTGACAACCACTTGAACCAAGTTCGCTCCACTTCGGTCCGGAAGCGACGCAGCGCCGGCGTATTGCCGGTGAGCCCGTAGTAGGCGTAATTCCCGCGCAGCTTCTGGACCAGCATGTTCCACTGCTTACGAATCGGCCAGTGTCGACAGGTCCGGCACCATTGCGCCACGGAACGTAGCGCGCGACTGAACCGGTCTTTGGCTGTCTTGCGCTTCACCACCCAGTTACCCTTCCGAGAAGGTCCCCAGAAGTGCGTGAAGCCCAGCAAGTCGAACGTACCGGGGCGCGGTCCATGTGGGCCGCGGTATCCCGGCCGCCGAGGTGGTCGTCGGAATGCGACCAGCCGGGTCTTCTCAGGATGGAGGGTAAGACCGTACTTTTCGAATCGCTTCGGCAGTACGGCCAACACCCGGCGCGCGTCGTCTTCCCGCGTGAAGACCATCACCGCGTCGTCCGCGTAACGAGTCAGGAACGCGCGGCCTCGCAGCCGCGGCTTGACTGTGCTCTCGAACCACGTGTCCAGTACTTCGTGCAGGTAGACGTTGGCCAAAAGCGGCGAGATCACGCCGCCCTGCGGACTGCCAGCCTCGGGATAACTGACGCCACCCGACTCCAACACGCCCGCTTTGAGCCACTTGCCGATCAAACGCAGCAGAACACCGTCACGTACCCTTTGGCGAAGGATCGTCCGCAGGTGGTCGTGGTCCAGATGATCGAAAAACTTCCGAATATCGATCTCGAGGACCCACCCGCCTTTCAGCGACATCGTCTGCTGCCACAATGCGTCCAGCGCCTGGTGCGCTGAGCGTCCTGGCCGGAAGCCGTACGAGCAATCCACGAAGTCCTGCTCATAGACCGCCTCCAGGAGCATCGCCACTGCACGTTGAAGTACCTTGTCCTCGAACGTGGGTATCCCGATGGGACGCGTTTCGCCACGCGTACCCTTCGGGATATGCACCCGTCGCACGGGTGGGGCCTGGTACGTCCCGGACTTCGCGCGCTCCAACAGTGACCGGAGGTTCTCCTCCAGGTTCACCCGGTATTCGTCCGCGGTTTGTCCGTCAACGCCAACGGCGCCATCCTTGCGCGTGCGGCGGTACGCCTCGCGCAGCCAGTCGATGTCCATGTGATGGGCGAGCGTCGTAAACGCCATCTGCGGCGCTTGCTTCGCCAACTCTGCTATCCGTTGGAGTTTCGTGGAGACGATCCCGGAGCCCGATGTCTCCGCCGCCTTTCCCTTCAACGGTTCCATGATCCGGTATCTCCTTTCCTCCCCGGGATCCCTTGGGTCGGTTCCCCCGGTTCGTCGGTACTATGAGATACTCCGAACCCCAACCGCCCTTCCCGCCGCGCTTCGTTATCCTTCGCTTGGCGGTACCGCACCTGCGTCGCCGTTTCGTCTCTCCGGCAGAAGGCGACGCGCCTCTGCCAGCCCGGGGCTTGGGTGCGCCGGTTGCCCCTTCCGGCTCGTTGTAGATGCGGAAACGATTGGGACTCCCAGGTTCCTGGGGAACCCGCATGCACGTGCCCTGCTCTTCGACCCCGGCGGGATCGACGACGCCAGGCCATGACAGCGTCATCGGTGCTGCCTTCCGTCTTTTCAACGACGTCGGCTCCCGCAAGTAGTCCCTCACGAGGCTCAATCACACGGCCCATGCATTCGCTGTCTACGCTTCGCGGCGCCGATCGCTCGGACGCCGCGCAAGACTCGCTTCCGGCTGCCGGCCAGCTTTGCCGGGTGGGACTGGGTACCCACTGGGTTCCACCGAGAGGTTTCAGCAGCACTTACATGGCGTCCTCCTCTCCCAGGCTTTTCCTGGCGCAATGAGAACCAGCCACTTGAGGAGATCACGATTTGCGGTGACAGCCTGCGCAGCCACGGATTGGCGGCAGGAGGCTGTGTATGGCGAATCGGCTCAAGATGGCCAAGGTCCACTCCATCCAGACGTTACGAGCGCGGGGCTGGTCGCAGCGGCGCATCGCCCGGGTGCTGGGCATCGACCGCGAGACGGTGTCCCGCTATCTCCGCACCCCCGACCCGCAAAACCCGCCAAACCCGCCCATCGGGTCGGTCGAACCCGCGCCGCATGTCCGTCGGCGCCGTGCACAGCCAGATCCGCGTCTGGGCCGCGCCGTCCAGTTGCGCCAGCGACGGCAGGTGGATCATGGCCGCACGCCCCGACGGCTGACCGGCGCCACGCCCGTTCCGCGACGCTCGCGGCGTCCCCCATCCGCAACCTCATCCGCGGGGCCGGGCATCCCCTGCTCCAGCGTCGTCACCAGCGCCAGCAGCGTCCGCCGGTCGAACCCGGGACGCACGAGCACGCCACGCCCGTTCGGCAGACGCACTTCGAGGGCGCCATCCGACGCCGACACGCGTTCCGCGCGATCCGGCCCGCTCGTCGGCGCGATCAGCCGCACCTCGGCGAACGTCGCGGCGTCCCGTAACTTCCGCCGCCAGGCGAAAAACGACGACTGCGGCACGCGGGTTCGACGGCAGTACGCCGCCACCGACAACCCGCTGTCCGCCTGCCCCCGCACAATCTTACGCCACCGCACGGCCGCGTCTGATTCCCTCGCGTTGCTCATGACCCCCAGCATGACACGCCGAAGACCCGGCGCGTAGATGCGGTTCATTCAGCGGACACAGAACGACGACTGCGGCACCCGCGCCCGCCGGCAGAACGCCGCCACCGACAAGCCGCTGGTCTCCTGCTGCGCGACAATCCCGCGCCACCGCTCACGCGCCGATTGTAACTTGTTCATGACCCCCAGCATGCCACGCTGCCCACGCCGCGCGAAGACGGGGTTTATTCAGCGGACACCGGATAACTGTTTAGTAGCCCCGGTTCGGGAGACGCAGACCTGGCCTTGGCGGACGCAGCCTTGCCGGGGCTGGCTTGCCACCGCGCCAGCGCGACGTCGGCCGACATTGCCGTCGGCTCAATTCGCCGCCAGCGATTGCTGCGCGGGCTGCTCCGGCACTACTACCGCGCTGCCTGAGCGGCGCGCCACGCCGCCACACATGGGGCCGGGAGCCGCGCTATTACCGCGCGCTCGTGGTACAATTACCGCCGTTGAGCCGTGCGCTGCGGATGATCCGCCACACCGCCGGCCCTCATCCAGGGCCACGGTCATCTCCGTCAGCAGCTACCATTGAACCCATCGGGGGCCCGCCGGCATTTCGGCCCCACGCTCACGGACCTGCGCGCCTGCGCGCTACAGCGTCCGCGATTTGCCTTCCGGTGCGCTGGGTTCAGTCACCGGCGTCCCGCATTCCGAACACCGCTGCTGAGCGGGAATCAACTGGTAACCGCACACTTCACAGCGGCCGCATCGACGGCGGTGCCATCGCACGATCCACGACCATGACACGAACGAAGCTGTCGAAAGAACCGCGCAAGAACATACCAGCCACCATGGGACTACAAGAGATCTGATCCGCCATTGGCCGCCGCCGATATTGCTATCTGAGAACCAGAATTGATGCGAAAGCAAAAACTCATGGGACCATTCCGGCAACCCCAGTCTAACGGTGGTCCGCGCGCCCTGTGCCGCGCGCCCTGAGTACACCTGGGTTGCGACCATACCACGTCCAGATACTATCCCCAATGCGTGATTTCCAGGAAGCCCCACTGAGAGATCATCCACTGCATAGGTGCTCCGTAACCAAGCGACTAGAGTCAGAGACGTCGCACAAACAAGCAGTGATCCCAACGTGCGTTTGAGTCGCCCAGTCGAAGGGCAGCGCCTGCCTGAATGCCTTTCGTCGCCCATCAATGGTGAATTCCTCTGCTACGGGAACATATTGCAGTTGCCGAGACACTCCTGTGCGAAGATCTCCCAATAAGGCGGATATGGCGGGCCGACAATCGTAAGGCAACAGTCGATGCAATTCTGGTATGTTGGATTACCCAGAAAATTGCAGCACTCCCGAGACGGTTGGCCGGGCGGCGTTCCGCAGGCAGGAGGAGCTGGTGCCGTGGCCCAGAAACTAACGCATCCCCCACAGGGCTCGGAGTAGCGCGTCCACCGTGTACCGCACACACAATAGCTGCACGTGCGGCACTGCTTGTGACCGCAGAGGCCGCAGGTGGCGCCATAGGGAGTGGTACCGCGAGTTGCTCCGGGCGTACAAGCCAAACCCTCCGGGTCGACCAGGATCGCAGGGGCGTTTCGTAGTGCACGGTAGAGATTCCACCCGTCAGTCGTGCGTTGGACATTGCGAACCGATCTCGTGCCAGTGCGCGACGAAATGTAGGCGTCAGCGTCGATCTCATCTATAGAAGCAGAGCCGAGTCGGCAACGTGTCTGCAGTTCGGGCGAGTCGTTTGCGGCGACACGTCTGGCAAGTGCGAAGCCGCGCTCGCCGCGCGGATCTCTGCTCGTCCATCTTCCAGTCCTCGGTGAGTAGAAGCGAACGCCGAAGTCGTACAGTCGGGTTTCGGCGTCGAAGTACTTGGTGCTGAAGCGGAACGGCTGGTCGAACTCGCCCTGGGTGGGGGTGTTGGTGCGGTTGCCGTAGGGGTCGTACTCGTACTTGACGGCGACGCTGCCCGTGGCGGTGCCGAGAACCTGCCCGACGTTGCCGTTGGCGTCGTAGAAGTAGAGGAAGCTGCCGGTCTGCT
>JBPOIK010000172.1:0-15788 GCA_052034525.1 Planctomycetota bacterium | reverse complement strand
CCGTCGAGTGTATCTGAGCGACGCTTCCCGGCAAACCACAGCACCGCGGAGTGCGTCTGCGCACGCAACGTGAGTGTATCTGAGCGACGCTTCCCGGCAAACCACAGCGTTGCGACAAACGCCTGTTGCGAAGCGCAAAGTGTATCTGAGCGACGCTTCCCGGCAAACCACAGCGATCGAAGTTCACGCGCGGCCCGGCCGTCGAGTGTATCTGAGCGACGCTTCCCGGCAAACCACAGCACCGCGGAGTGCGTCTGCGCACGCAACGTGAGTGTATCTGAGCGACGCTTCCCGGCAAACCACAGCAACCACAGCAGACGGGGCGAACCCTTTGGCGTCTGACCCGGGGCGTCGTCGGATCCGCCATCACCACCCGCCGATTCTGATCCCCAGATGCAACAGGACAATCGCGGCGACGATTGCGGGCGCCAGCACGTACGTCAGCAGATTCAGTGCGATCAGGCAAAGCAGCAGCACCATCCCGAAGCCGGCCTTCCGATTGAGCCACTCGCCCAGCCTCACCGGCAGGAGGGACCGAATCGCGCCGTAGCCGTCCAGGGGCGGAACCGGCAGCAGGTTGAACCAGGCGAGGAACACGTTCACAAACACCGTCGCCTTCACCGCCTCGATGACATAGGCCCAGAGCCCTTCGTGTGGCAAGCCGGCCAGGAGAGGAAGCGTGAACGGAATGACCGCTCGCACAGGCACGAAGCCCGGCCAGACCAGGCCCAGCACGATCAGCAGAGCGGCAAGCACGTTCGCGGCCAGAAGAGAAAGAATCACATTCGCGGAAACCCCCGCGAGAGAAACACCCAGCCGCCCCAGCCGCGGCCGTCGCAGCCGGCCAGGCATCACGGGCACGGGTTTGGCCCAGCCGATGAGCGCATTGCCCGGCAGGAGGATCAGAACCACCGGCACAATGAAGCTGCCGAACAGGCTCAGGTGGCGGATGGGGTTCAGAGACAGCCGGCCGCGATCGCGCGCGGTCGGGTCGCCCGCCCAGTACGCGGACAGCGCGTGGCCCAGTTCGTGGAACATGATACTGAGAATCAACACGACGAAATAGACAACCCCGACCGGCCACGTGATGGAGAGCTTCGCACCATGTCCACCGGCCGACGCGTCTTCGTATTCCTCCGGTGCAAGTGGCTCCCGGGCACCTTCCTCGTCAGCGAAGCCGGCGTCCGCTTCGTACACCTCCGCCGGTTCCGTCTGGTCTTCCCTGTTTATCTGGTACGACGCAGTGGGTTTCCAGAGTCCCACCCAGTGTCCCACGTACAGCCCCGCAAACCCCATGGAGAGAAATCCGAGGACCAGTCCGGCGACACCTGCGCGGCTGCGTGAGCATCAGCCAGTAAAATGCCCTGGAGACTCCGCAACTCCTCTTCGACGGCCGCCTGGTCACCCCTTTGCGCGTGGATCCGCGCCGCACCGCTGCGAACGGCCCCCTGCAGCCGAGATTGTCGACACTTGCGGCGCGCGCGCTCGAGCCACGCGAGCGATTCATCGAGCTCACCCAAGTGATGATGAGCTTCCGCAATCCCTATATCGAGAATGCCCGTCCTGAAAAATCGGGAAAGCAGCGCGGCCGGATTCCACGATCGTGCCGCTTCCATCTGAAGGCGAAGGCTCCGCTCGGCATCGCCCTGGCACGAAGCTTCCGCCGCCTCCAGCACGCGTCTCACGTACGCCGGCCACAAAAAAACAATGACCGCAACAACGCCGGCGAGGATGAGAAAGACCCAATTCGTCGAATGCTCAGCAAGAATCGAAGCCATAGTCAAATCCGCCCCCCCTCATGAGGCGACTATTGTAGAAAGCTCGCCGGTCGACGTCTACTGACCGCATCGGCGACGTTGAATCGCGTGCCTGCGCGTGTATGCTGCTCTGACCGGGTTTCATCCTGGAAAGGAAGAACATGGCAGATCGACCTGCGGATTACCTCGACAGCCTCGTACGACGCCTGGAGTCTCGCCCCGCTCGACGACTCCGATACCGCGTTCCCGTCCTCTGGAACGCCTGGGGGTTCTCCGACGCGCGAAAGGTCGGCAAGGCGGAACTCGAGCTGGACCCGCGGGCGTTTCTGCTGGACTGCATCCAGCGGGAGATTCTGCCTCGGCGGGGCAGCAGGCAGATGGGCGGACGCAGCCTTTCCCGCATCGGCGGAATCGTGAGGGGATCGAACGGACGCGTCCGCGCCGGCCGGCGAACGCGGCGCGGCGGTGACTGGCTGCGAACGGCCGCCCTTTACGGCCTCTTCGTCCGCATGACCACCGCCTGGGACCACGACGGCGACGGCGACCTGTCCGACCGGCGCTTCACCGAAACCGGCACCTTCCTGAAATCCATTCTGATACTGCCCCTGCTCAAGCGCATGGGCATCACCGCCGTCTATCTCCTGCCCGTGGTCAAGCACAGCAATCTGTATCGCAAGGGCGAGCTGGGATGCCCATACTCGGCCAAGAATTTCTTCGAGCTGGAACCCACCTTGCACGACCGCCTGCTCGGCGACGATCCGGCCGACGTGAATCTGGAGTTCGGCGCGTTCGTGGAGGCCGCCCACGCCCTGGACATGCGCGTACTGATCGACCTGGCTCCGCGGACCGCGGCCCGCGACGCGGACTGGATTCTCGATCACCCCGACTGGTTCTACTGGATCGACCGAAAGGAAGAACGCAACTACGCGCAGCCCCACGTCGAAGGAGCGGACTACCTTACCCCGCCGCCGGCGGAGCTCCCGCGCATTCACGCGCTGCCCGTCATGAAGGTTCACCGGGCAAGATTCCGGTTCGCTCCGAACGTGACCGACCCGAACCGCTGGGCCCGATTCGCCCGGCGGATGAAAGCCCGCCCGCCGAAAAACCTCCTCGCCGAGATCGGACGCGAGTTTGGCGTCATCACGCCGCCCGGCTTCTCCGACGTGGTCAACGACCGCCAGCCGCCCTGGTCCGATGTGACGTTTCTGCGGTATTACTGGGATCATCCGACGGCCGTCGAACGCTGCCTGCCGGACCCGCAGATCCAACCCCCCTACCTCTATAGCGAAGTGATCAAGGCCAGCCGCTACGCGGGCCGCAAACCGAACCGGGAACTCTGGCAGCGACTGGCCGACATCCTCCCGTTCTACCAGCGTTTTGGCGTGGACGGTGCCCGGATCGACATGGGACACGCCCTTCCGGGCGACCTGGAGAAGATGATTCTCCAATCCGCGCGGCGGGTGGATCCGGATTTCGGTTTCATCGCCGAGGAGCTGGGCATCGACCACAGCGCGGACGCCCGGAAGGCCGGATACAACATGATTATCGGACCGTCGTGGTGGATGCAGCCGCGGGCGGCGGAGGGCCGGTTCCACGATCTGGTCCACAACGTGCTGCCCGTATCGAAGCTACCCATTTGGGCCGCCGCGGAGACGCCGGACACGCCCCGTTCGGTGACCCGCCGGGGCGGGCGACGACTGGCACGCATGGCGGCTTCGGTCAATCCTTTCCTGCCCAATGCGGTGCCGTTCATCAACTCCGGCCTGGAGGTCCTGGAACGCCAGCCCATGAACCTGGGCCTCGACGCCGGGCCGCGCACCCGCTACGCACTGAAGCCCGACGATCCCTACTACGGGAAACTGGCGTTCTTCGACCGGTTTGTGCTGCATTGGAACAACCCCGGTGCCGCCGGCATGGTGCGCCTGCTGGCAGACGTGGCCGCCGTTCGGGCGCGCTTCGCCGGCGACCTGGCAACCGCGTCGAATTACACCCCGCCAACCGTGAGCGCCAATCAGGAAGCCATCCTGGCTCTGGGATTTCGCGTGGACCGCAAACGCCGGCAACTGCTCATTCTGGCGAACACGGACTTCCGCTCCCCTCGGCGGACATCCGTCTCGGGGCTGCCCGCCCGGCTGGGATCGATCGAAGTGCTCTTCGCGTCGGACCCGCTGCGGAAGCCGCCCCGCTGGCGCGGGCGCAGCGTGGCCCTCGAACTGGGGCCGGGCGGTGTTGTCGTGCTTCTGATCTGACCATGCCAGCCACGGATTATCGGCCTTTGGGCCGCGCCCTCCTTCGCGACACGTCGGCACGCCAATGTAGGGTTCTTACGCCGTACACTCACTCTGCGGCACCGTCTGACCGAAAACGGATATGTGGGTCGCGGTGGCCGCACGGCTGAGTCGGCTCGCGGATGACGGTGCTTCGGCACCGGAAGGAGCCTGTCATGCTCACTACGACCAACACGGGAAAGCTCCTGCTGGAAGCCATCCAGCGTCGGATCGACACGGCACCGGCCAGTGGCGAGCCGCCGGATGGCGTGGAGCGCCGGCAGTTCGAACGCCGGCAGGCCGTCCTGGGTGGCATTCCGGTGACCGTCGGCGCGACGTACCGGTCTGCGACCAGGGCCACGCTTGTGGACGTGTGCGAGGACGGCGTTCGTCTGGCCGTGGATCCGCCGTTGCGGTTGGGCGAGGTCGTGCGACTGCGGTTCGATCTGGGTGAGACCCGGTTTGAGCTGAACGCGGAGGTTCGACACGAAGGGCGAGACGGTTCCGTTCGCTATGTCGGATTGCGGTTCACGGACGCTCTCGTCGGCCGACCGGTGCCACCGTCAGGCGGAGAACCATAAAGCGATGCGGACATCACGAGGCTCTTGCGGCATAACCAGGCACGGCAACTGAGAGACTGCACCATGGTCGATCGTCGAATCCGGGTGCTTATCGTTGACGACAGCAGCTTCGTCCGGATGGTCATCAAGGCTGCCCTTGCGGGACGCCCCGAGTTCGAGGTCGTCGGCGTGGCCAATGACGGTGTGGAGGGGCTGAAGGCGATATCCCGGCTGCGCCCGGACGTCGTTACGCTGGACGTCGAGATGCCGCGGATGAACGGCATTCAGGTGCTGGAGCGCGCGGCGGGCAAGGTGCCGGTATCCTTCCTGATGGTCTCGACGTTGACGCAGGCGGGCGCTCGAATCACGTTCGACGCTCTGGAGCGCGGCGCCTTCGACTACGTCTCCAAACCCACCAAGGGTATCTCAACGAAGACCGAGTTCCGGGAGGAATTGTACGAAAAAATCATCGGGGCCTATCGCGCGAAAGGACGCAAACCCGTCGCACGCACCACGCGATCGTCCAGCTCCGCGCCGTCTCTGCCGCCCAGTCAGGCCAAAGGTTGGGTGGTGGCCATCGGAGTCAGTTGCGGCGGACCGCCCACCCTGGCCCGAATGCTTCCCGCGTTCCCCAGCGACTTTCCGCCCATCCTCATCACCCAGCACATGCCGCCGGAGTTCACCCAATCATTTGCCCATTATCTTGACGGCCTTTGTGCCATGCACGTGCGCGAGGCGGTCCACGGCGACGTTCCATCGCCCGGCACGGTCCTCGTCGCGCCCGGCCATTCCCATCTGAAACTCGTGCGCCACGGCATCAACCTGTCCGTGCGGCTCGACGACGGGCCGAAGGTTTCCGGCCATCGACCATCGGCGGACGCGATGTTCGAGTCGGTGGCCCGGACCTGCGGACCGCGGGCGGTGGGCGTCATTCTGACCGGCATGGGCAATGACGGCGCCGCCGGGCTCCAACGCATGAGCCAGGCGGGAGGGTGGACGATCGCCCAGGACGAGGAAACCAGTGTGGTCTACGGCATGCCGAAAGCGGCGATGGCCACCGGCTGCATCGACCACCAAGTGCCGCTGGAGAAGATTCCGCTGACCATCGCCCGGCTGATGCAGAAGGGGCAGCGCGTCACGGCCGGCGTCTGATCACGGCCGGAAACGGTACGAAGACCGATGGTCCTCCCTGTCCCATCAGCTCTGCGGTTCCACACGGGCCCGGATGGTCCAGGGGTGCCCGAGCGATTGCAGTGATTTCGCCATGCTGCCGGCGTAGAGGGGTGCGACCGTCAGGCTGGCGGCGACTTCCCTGCCCTGCCGCACCGTCACAACCGCCCACTTGGGATCGGCCTGTACTTCCAGGACACCGCCTCGAACCAGGAAGAGCTCCCGCAATACGCGCCCGGATCTGCATACCATACGACGGTCCGTCAGGACGAGCCCTTCGTCCCCCGTCACCGGCCGACCTCCCGTTCGATCGGCGAAGTATCCGAGGAACTGCTCGCCCTCGTGCAGGGCAAACCACGTCGAAACGCGCGCCCGCACACTCACGGGCAGGGCCGTCCACTGGCGATCCCGCTGTTGCCGGCCGGCCATAAGCAGGCGGCGATAAGACGGCGTATCCCGCCCGCCATTGTTGCGGAAAAAATCCACCGCCAGCCCCAGGTTCGCCACGACCACCCGACAGGTGACGATCGACCGTTCTCGAACGACACGACACGCGAGCAGGGGCGCAGACAGGCAATCTCCGCAGACGAAATAAGCGAAGGGCCGGTCAAACGGCGCGGGAAAGGAAGTTGCCGGAACAATCGTGTCCATCCAGGCCGCTCCATGCTCCCGACGCAGGTGTGCCAGCGGCCGGACCGTCTGTCGCTCCGCGTGAACGGCCGCCTCGCGCTGCTCCGGCGACAGAACGTCGGCCCAGACCACAAGCTGGACGTTCAGGTTCTCCCGGCGCATGCAGTGAACGCAGTAGAGCGGGAAAGACTCACGCAGACCCACGTCCGCCAGCAAAGAGGCCGGAAAAGAGAAATGAGCCCCCTGCTCGTCCAGGTCCGCCAGATGAATGCGCGGGGTGGACGGCACCGCGGCTCGGCGCGGCCGAGGGGGCTCCACCGGCGTCGTGCCGAAAATGGACGAACTGCCCATTACGCTTTCGCTGGAGCCGTCCGAATCCTCCATCACCCAGCCGAACAGGGTGTCCTCGTCGATCGGGGAATCAATCGCGATGCGAAACGACTGGCCGCACTTCTTGCAGACGGCTTTCTGTCCGATCTGCGCCTCCGGAACGCGGTACTTCTGCGAACAGGAGGGGCAGGCGACGATGATCACGTCGTCGTTCGGCATTGCTACATATGCACCGGCGGAAGACTGGACGTGCCACGACGGGGCGCGCACGTCGCGCGTGCCGCCCATCTGCTTATACCCGACGGAACTCCCGCAGGCAAAACGCGACGCCTCGCCTCCCGCCCGACGGACCGCCTCTTTGGATCCCGTTTGATCTGTTCAGCCCTTGGCGCTATTATTCAGGGGGCAGTCGCAGCGAGGTCGACGGCTTTCCTCCGACCTCACCGCACGCGGCGTGTCCAGGGCAACGCTGATGGCTCGTATCTTGATTATCCATGGGGATCGGTCCGCGCGAAAGGCGCTGGAGACCGGCGCGTCCGCTCGCCATGAAGTGCAGTCGGTCGGCGACCTGTCCAAAGGCATTAGTGCTATCAACAAACAACGGCCCCGCCTCGTCATCGTCGGGCTCGACGTCCACAAGAAGGATGGACTGGAACTGCTTCGAGCCATGAAACGAAGCCACATCAGCCTCCCCACGATCGTCATCGGCATGACCGGCTCCGGGCTCATGCAGCCGGCCGTGATGAAGCTCGGCGCCTCCGCCTTTCTCGAGTACCCGGTGGAGCGGCCCGTGCTCGAACAGGCAATCGCCCGCGCCCTGCAAACCGACGTGGACGCCCGAGGCCAACAACCCCCGATCACCGCGGAGGAGGCCGGCGCGAACCTCACGGAGCTTGAGGCCGAACTCAATCGACGGATGAAATGCGTGGCCGGCAAGAACCAGGTATACATCCAATCGCTGATCGTGGGCCAACTGCGCAAAACACGCCCCCGCATCAGCCTGAAATGCCCGCTCCGCGCCGAGCACGGAGACCCGCCGAACGTCTACTACGAGTACATCCGTGACGTCTGCTGTACCGATCCCGGGGCCTGCCCCGCATGGCAGGCGTTCCGCGCCAAGCACCCTGCATGAGCCCCTCACCGGGCACTTATCTACTTGACAACCGCCGCCCAATCGGCTACACTGTGAATAGTTTCACGTTGTGAATTCGTTCACAACGACATGTGCCGCCACGCTGCCAGGGCCCGACGAATGGCTCCCCTGGCGACGTGTCCGGGCGGTTCACAAAGCCATGGAACACCGAAGCTCCATGAATCGCGACGAACTGCTGGAATGGCTCACCCAGACAGACCCTCAGCGGCTCGAATCGCTTTGGACACGGGCGGACTCCGTGCGCCGCCAGCATGTCGGGGATGAGATCCATCTGCGAGGACTGCTGGAAATCTCCAGCTATTGCGTGCGGTCCTGCCTGTACTGCGGGTTGCGGGCCCCCAACCACGACCTGCCACGCTATCGCATGAGCGCAGAGGATATCCTCGCCTGCGTCAGGCAGGCGGTGCGCCTCGGATATGGGACCGTGGTGCTCCAATCGGGCGAGGATCCCGGGCTGACCCGGGATTTCATCACGGATGTCATTCAGCGGATCAAGGCGGACACGGCGCTGGCCGTCACGCTCAGCCTCGGTGAGCGAGACGTGACGGAGCTGGCGGCCTGGCGAGCGGCGGGCGCCGATCGCTATCTGCTGCGTTACGAGACCTCCAACGCCCGGCTCTACTCGACCATCCACCCGTCACTGCCCGGGCGGCCGTCGGACCGCATCGCCCTGCTCGGACAGTTGCGCGACCTTGGATACGAAATCGGCAGCGGGGTCATGATCGGCATTCCGGGCCAGACGTATGAGAACCTGGCCGATGATCTTGAGTGGTTTGGGCGGCTGGACCTGGACATGATCGGCGTGGGGCCGTTCATCCCCCATCCGGCCACGCCGCTGGGACAGGATGCGGACCGCCATCCGATCCGCAATCAGGTGGCCCGCTCCGAGGAAATGACCTGCAAAGTGATGGCACTGGCACGGCTGATCTGTCCGGATGCGAACATCCCTGCGACGACGGCCCTGGCGACGGTGAACCGTCGCCATGGACTGCAGCGCGGGTTGATGCGCGGCGGGAACGTCGTGATGCCCGACCTGACGCCCGAAAGGTATCGTCGACGGTACGACATTTATCCGGAGAAGGCGTGCATTCAGGAATCGGGGCCCGAGTGTGTCGATGGTCTGGAGCAGGGTATAATCCGCCTAGGCCGTCGCATCGGGCGGGGGCGGGGAGACTCCACCAACTACCTGCGGCGTCAGAAAGCGATACCACAGAAAACATGACGAAAGCAACAATGGGGATTCTGCCGAACCTGACCCTCAGCCGCGATGCGGTTGACTTCATTCGCGACCGTGATCTGGAGGGCCTGCTGCGCCCGCAGTCGCCGGATCCGGGCCGCGTTCGCGCCGTCATCGACCGCAGCCTGGCGAAGGAAGCGTTGACGGTCGAGGAGGCCGCCGTTCTGCTGCGAGCGGACGATCCCGAAAGCGTTTCCCTGGTCTTTGACGCGGCCCGCCGCCTGAAGCGCGAAGTGTATGGAAACCGGATCGTGCTGTTCGCCCCGCTCTACATCGGCAACGATTGCGTGAACGACTGCCTGTACTGCGGGTTCAAGCGATCCAATCGGCAGGTGATCCGCCGGACGCTGGATGATCAGGAGATCCGCCGGCAGGTGACCGCGCTGGAGGACAAAGGGCACAAACGACTGATCCTCGTGTTCGGCGAGCATCCGCGATACAACGCGGAATACATCGCCCACTGCGTCCGCACGGTCTACGCCACGCGTCAGGGCCCCGGGGAAATCCGACGGGTCAACATCAACGCCGCACCGATGGACGTGGACGGTTTCCGCCGCATTCGCGAGGCGGGCATCGGCACATATCAGATTTTCCAGGAGACGTATCACCACGAGACGTACAAGCAGGTTCACCCCGCCAACACGCGCAAGAGCAACTATCTGTACCGGCTCGACGCTCTCTGCCGCGCCCAGGAGGCAGGCATCGACGACGTGGGCATCGGCGTTTTGTTCGGCCTCTACGACTGGCGATATGAGACGCTGGGCCTGATCGCACACGCCCGCCACCTTCAGGATCGATACGGGACCGGACCCCACACGATCAGTTTTCCGCGGCTCCGCCCGGCCTCGGGCGTCATGGTGGATCCGAAATACGCCGTCAACGATCACGACTTTCAGCGGCTGATCGCCATCCTCCGGCTGGCGGTCCCCTACACCGGGCTCATTCTGACCGCCCGAGAGGACGCGAACGTCCGCCGGGCGGTCATGGAGTTCGGCGTCTCCCAGATTGACGCCGGCACGCGCATCGAAATCGGCGGGTACACCGAGGCGGGCGATGCGCAGTGCATGGAGCGGGAGCAATTCCACATCGGCGACATCCGCTCGCTGGACGAGGTCATGCGTGAACTGCTGGTGGACGGATACCTTCCCAGCTTCTGCACGGCCTGCTATCGGCTGGGCCGAACGGGAGAGCACTTCATGGAGTTCGCCATTCCGGGTTTCATCAAGGCGTTCTGCACGCCCAACGGCCTGACTACTCTGATGGAGTACCTGACGGACTACGCCTCTCCGGAGACGAAGGCCGCCGGCCGGAAACTCATCGCGCAGGAGCTGGCGGCCATGCCGGCCGGCGCCCTGAAAACCGAGCTGGTGGACCGCCTGCGTCGGATTGAGCATGACGGCGAGCACGACCTGTACTTCTGAACCGCGCCGGGAAGCAACCATGTGGCCCAGCGAGTGGAAGACAATTCATTCGAAACCGACGATCTGCCGAACAACATCCCTTGCGGCATTCTCCGCAGAACGACGCTCGACGGGAGTGCGACGGAGATGACCCAGGCGGCCCCCAAGGGCATGAGATTGCACATCGGCCTGTTCGGCCGGCGGAACGTCGGGAAATCGGCGCTGCTCAACGCCATCACGCGGCAGAGCGTATCCATCGTTTCGGACGTGGCCGGCACCACTACCGATCCGGTGGAGAAGCCGATGGAGATGCCTCCCATCGGCCCCGTGCTTTTCATCGACACTGCCGGCATCGATGACACCGGCGACGTGGGCTCCATGCGTGTCGAACGAACGCGGAAGGTATTCGAGCGAACGGACATCGGGTTGATCGTCTGCGATCAGGGCGGTTGGGGACCGTTCGAACAGGGGGTTCTGGACACACTGCAGGCGCGCGGTGTCCCCGCCATAGCAGTCTTCAACAAAGCAGACCTGTGGTCACCGCCGGACGGGCAGATGGACCTCCTCGCCGCCGCAAAGGTTCCGTGCGTGCGAACGGTGGCCGGCCGCGGGGAAGGGGTGCTCGAGCTGCGAGCCGCGCTCATCCGGACCGTCCCGGACGATTTCATCAATCCCCCCGCCATCGTGGGCGACCTTGTGGCCCGGGGAGATCTGGTGGTTCTGGTTGTGCCCATCGACAAGGAAGCCCCCAAAGGAAGACTGATTCTTCCGCAGGTGCAGACCATCCGTGATCTGCTGGACCACGGCGCGTGTGCCCTGGTGGTCAAGGAGCACGAGCTGCGCGACGCCCTCTCGCGGCTCGGCCGGCCGCCCGCATTGGTGGTCACAGACTCGCAGGTGTTCGCGAACGTGGCGGCCGAGACGCCGGCGGAGGTGCCTCTCACATCGTTCTCGATCCTGTTCGCCCGGTACCGGGGCGACCTGTCGGAATTCGTGCGCGGCGCCATGGCGATTGACCGGCTGCGTGCCGGAGACCGGGTGCTCATTGCCGAGGCCTGCTCGCACCACCCGATCGCGGACGACATCGGACGGGTGAAGATTCCGCGCTGGCTGACCCGGTATGTCGGCGGCGAGCTCGAATTCACAACGGTGCAGGGTCGCGACTTTCCGACGGACGTGCTCCCCTATCGCCTCATCATCCACTGCGGGGCGTGCGTCTGGAACCGCCGTGAGATGCTCTCCCGTATTCTCGCCTGCCGGGCCGCCGGAGTGCCGATCACCAACTACGGAATGACGATCGCGTATTCCCTGGGCATCTTCGAACGAGCCCTCGGCCCGTTCCCCGCCGCTCTGGACCTCTTTCAGAATCTGCGAACGCTCGGCGACGATCCGCGGCCTGACGAGCCTCGCACGGAATGCTGACAGACTCTCTGTCCAGTTTGGTAGACAAGATTGATCCTGGCACTTTTCGAGCATATCGTGACACAGACACACAACCGCGACCAGGCCGGCCGTTGTGCGTTTGCGGGGCGCATGGAATACCGCGGTCGGCTCTTCCGAGACGGTTGTTCCAGGAGAGCATCCGGTGCAGCACTCTGATCATCAAGTGGCCGCGTGCGCTAGCTGCGGCACACAGCGCGACCCGGTCTGTGGGATGATGGTGGACGCCGGGACGGCGCGACACCGACTCCAGCATGAAGACCGAACCTATTACTTCTGCTGCGAGCGCTGTCTGACGGCATTTCGCTC
Source organism: Planctomycetota bacterium (assembly GCA_052034525.1). GTDB lineage: Bacteria > Planctomycetota > Phycisphaerae > UBA1845 > UBA1845 > JAFGJQ01. The sequence goes on along the minus strand of JBPOIK010000172.1, from coordinate 3,535 downwards.
GAATCCGGCGCGGCACCTCGCCGCCCAAGGCGCGAAACCACAGGCACAACCCCCGCTGTCCCGCGACAAGGACACGGCTAGCCGGGCGGGGTCATCAGGGCCGGTCGAATACACCTGCCCGATGCATCTTGACGTCATCCAGGACCATCCGGGCGACTGCCCCCATTGCGGCATGGCGCTCGAGCCGCTCGGAGTGCCCGTGGACCCGGCCGGCCAGGATGACTCGGAACTCCGGGACATGACCCTCCGGTTCTGCGTCAGTGCGGTTCTGGCGATTCCCCTGGTCGTCATCGCGATGGCCGGCCACCTGCCCGGGTCGCCGTTGGCCCGGTTCATTCCGCCAGCAATGCAGAACGGGGTGGAGTTCGCCCTCAGTGCGCCGATCGTGCTCTGGTGCGGATGGCCCTTCTTCGTTCGGGGCGTGCGATCGATGGTCAGCCGGCACCTGAATATGTTTACGCTGATCACGATCGGTGTCGGTGCGGCCTGGGGTTACAGCGTCGTGGCCACGCTGGCACCGGCCCTTCTGCCCTCGTCGTTCCGCGGAAAGCACGGCACGTTCAACGTCTATTTCGAAGCCGCAGCCTTCATCACGACCCTCGTTCTGTTGGGGCAGGTTCTGGAGTTGCGTGCCCGGCGTCGAACGAGCGACGCAATCTCGGCCCTGCTCGGTCTTTCCCCCCGGACGACGCGACGGGTGGGCTCGGACGGCTCGGAGGCGGAGATCCCGCTGGAAGAGGTGCAAATCGGCGACCAGCTCCGCGTGCGGCCCGGCGAAAAAGTGCCCGTCGACGGGCGAGTCGTGGAGGGCCGCAGCGCCGTGGATGAGTCGATGGTCACCGGCGAGGCAATCCCGGTCCCCAAGGTTCCGGGCGATCGCGTAATCGGCGCAACCGTCAACGGAACCGGCATGTTCGTCATGGAGGCCGAGCGAATCGGGCGCGACACCCTGCTCGCGCAGATCATTGAGATGGTGCTGGAGGCGCAGCGCAGCCGCGCCCCGATCCAGCGGGTCGCCGACAAAGTGGCCGGCTGGTTCGTTCCAGCCGTGGTCACGGTCGCGATTCTCACTTTCCTGCTGTGGTCGTTGTTCGGGCCGGCGCCTGCCATGGCATACGGGCTGGTGAACGCGGTGGCGGTCCTGATCATCGCGTGTCCCTGCGCCCTGGGCCTGGCCACCCCCCTGTCCATCATGGTCGGCACGGGTCGGGGGGCGCAGGAAGGGGTTCTGTTCCGCCACGCGGAGGCGCTGGAGGCGCTGGAGAAAGTCGACACACTGGTCGTCGACAAGACCGGAACGCTTACCGAAGGCCGTCCCCGGCTCGTCACTCTGGAGACGACGGACTCGTGGAGAGAGCCCGAGCTGCTGAGACTGGCAGCGAGCCTGGAACGGGGCAGCGAACACCCGCTGGCGGATGCAATCGTCGACGGCGCCGCGGACCGTGGCGTATCCCTCGCCACTGTGGAGGAGTTCCACTCTGTCACGGGCAAAGGCGTGCTCGGGCGTGTCGGCGATCATCGAGTCGCCCTGGGCAACTCGCAACTGCTGGCGGATCTTCAGGTTGATCCGGGGCCGTTCGAGGAACGGGCGAACACTCTTCGTGAAGACGGACAGACGATCGTGTTTGTAGTCGTTGACGACCGTCTCGCCGGCCTGCTGGGGGTCGCGGACCCGATCAAGGCCTCGACGAGGCAAGCCATGCAGATGCTGCGTGACGAGGGGCTGGCCGTTTTCATGGTGACGGGGGACAACCGAACGACGGCGCAGGCCGTGGCTCGCGAACTGCAAATCGAACAGGTGGAGGCGGATGTTCTGCCCCAACAGAAGGGAGACGTCGTGAAGCGGCTGCAGATGCAGGGCCGCCGCGTGGCCATGGCGGGAGACGGTATCAATGACGCGCCGGCGCTGGCCCAGGCCCAGGTCGGCATCGCCATGGGCACGGGCACCGACGTGGCGATGGAGAGCGCCGGCATCACGCTGGTCAAGGGGGATCTACGCGGGATCGTCCGGGCCCGCCGCCTGAGCCGCCACACCATGCGGAATATCCGCCAGAACCTGTTTTTCGCCTTCGTGTACAACTCTCTGGGCGTGCCCGTCGCGGCCGGCGTTCTGTACCCGGTGTTCGGCATTCTTCTCAGTCCCGTTATCGCCGCGGCCGCCATGAGTTTCAGCTCGGTGTCCGTGGTGACCAACGCCCTGCGGCTTCGCCGCACCGCACTGTGACGGGCTGTCCCTAAGGCAGGCGCCCGCCTCAGCGCTGGCCGGCGTGTCAACGGGTGGGTATCATCTGGAACGATGGACATGCACGATGACCCGACCTGGAGTCAGGCGCTGCCCGTGTTCCCGCTGCCCAATTGTGTGCTGCTGCCCGGCGGGTTGCTGCCGCTGCACATCTTCGAACCGCGATACCGGCGCATGACGCTGGATCTGCTGGATCGTGACCCTTCCGATCGACATCTGGCCCTGGCGCTGCTGCATCCGGGCTACGAACCGCTGTATCACACGAACCTGGCCGCCATCCATCCCGTCGTTTGCGTCGGCACGATTCTGCGGCACGAAGCATTGGAGGACGGCCGATTCAACCTGATCCTGCTCGGTCGCACGCGCGCGCAGATCCGGCTGGAGGACACGACGGGGCCGTACCGCCGCGCGATCCTGGCCTCGGCGGAGCCTGGCCGGCTCCCTGAGCCGGAGGAATCGGAACAACTACGCTCCGACCTGCGCCGCGTGCTGGCAGAGGCCACGGAGCTCGGTCTGGCCGCCGCGGATGCGGTGGAGCAGATATTTGCCGCACGCGGGTCGATCGAGGCTTTGGTGGACACCATCGCGTTTTATTTCATCGCGCCGGAAGCGTTTCGAATCAAACAACACGTCCTGGAGGCCGTGGACGTCCGAGAACGGATTCGGATCGTGCTGCACCAGCTTGAACTGACCGTGGCCCGCGCTCGGGCCGGAACGCGCGCCGCCGGCGGCTCCTGGCCTCCGGCGGTTTCCGATAACTGAATCGGATCACGCCGCGCGCCTTGCGAGCACGGCCAAGGTTCCCGCCGTCGCTGACCCCATAACCACTGATCCCAACGTCCCGTTCCCGGTTATGACCGCCCGTATTGTACATTCCCAGAGGGCATCGCGACCGGTGACGGTTCGGTGCGCGTATCATGCGAATGCTTCGCGCATGCACATGGCTTATGATGGCCGCGCTGGGCGCTTGTGCGCCCGTGACGCCGGCTCATCCGCGCGCCAGCTCCTGGCCGCAACGTCTGTCCGGTCGCCCCTCCGACGCTCACCTCAGCGCGGAGACGGACGTTTCCAGCAGAGAACCCTTCGATGCGATCGATGGTTCGCAGGCCCGGGCCGCCGCCTTGCGCGCCCTTCCCGCCGTAGTGGACATCCATACCGGAACTGCCCGCCCCCCCCCGACCAACCCGGGCCGCGGTGCGCCGCGCGGCGCTGCCCACCCCTCCACCGGCCTCGGTGTGGGCCTCAATTCAAACGGCCTGATTGTCACAAACGAGCACGTCAGCCGGCACGCTC
>JBPOIK010000057.1:0-32238 GCA_052034525.1 Planctomycetota bacterium | reverse complement strand
TACAAGTTTTAAGCCTCCTCAAATAATATGGGACACGGAATCAGCAGTTAAAGCATATAGAGAACCTGTAATTAGAATAGCGCCTAATATATCTACAGGAGAAATTGATACTTTATCATTTTATGTTGTTGATAGTGGCTATTTTGTATCTCCAATGGCAGATACTTCTATAAATGCTATATTAGAAATGAGAGACACGAATAACAGAGTTGTGTATTCAGGAGATGCATCATTATATTTTACCGGAAGGTCGGAGCTTCAACTGCTGTATTCCGATGCCGTTCCGGACGGGCATGAAGGTCGTGGTGACCAACGAGAGCGACGTTGAGGAGGGGTCGATGTACTTTGACATCGACTACACGCTGGGCGACGCGCACGGCGGCGACGTCACGTATTTCCATGCCCACTATCGGCGCGAGAATCCCACGACCCTGGGCCGCGACTACGAGCTGCTGCCGCGCGTACGCGGACGCGGGCGGTTTCTGGGCGTGAACGTGGGCGTGATCGCCGATCAGCAACGATACGGCAAATCATGGTGGGGTGAGGGCGAGGTGAAGATGTACCTCGACGGCGATTCGGACCTGCCCACTCTGTGCGGCACGGGCACGGAGGATTACATCGGGACGGCCTGGGGCCAGGGTCGCTACAGCCATCTGTATCAGGGCTGCCCCATCGCAGACCTAGAGAACATGCAATACGCTTTCTACCGCTACCACGTTCCGGATCCGGTGTTCTTCCAGACAGACCTGCGCGTGACGATTCAACAGATCGGCTGCTGGGATCCGAACACCCGTCCGGCGATTCATTTCGCCGGCCAGCCGATCCATAAGGCGGGCCCCGGCAGGGAGGTGCTGGATCTGTCGGCGCGAGGGGTGCCCGATGCGTATGGCCTGTTCGAGCGTCAGGATGACTGGTCGAGCTGCGCGTATTTCTACCTGGACCATCCGACGAACGATCTGCCCCCGCTGCCGCCGGTGGAGCAGCGTGTCGGCGGACTGCTGGGAACGGCCGATGTGCCTGCGTAAATGAAGGCGATTGAGGCGATGCGGATGAGCCGTCCGGCGGAAATCTGCCACCCAATGGTCGGAGCGTTGGGGGAGAGCGGGTTCGGGGGGACGGCGACAAAAGAACGTGGAGGCACCAAGCAGGAATCGGGGGAAGGGCAGAACGGGAAGACAGGTGCGTGCGCACCGGATTCACTGACCAGGTGGAAAGCTGGTTGCACAAGAACGATGTTGTTTCGGGTGATGCCAAAGAGCGGTGCACAAAGGAAGGGATCGGCTTTCCAGGTGCGGAAGGCTGCGATATGGTGTCGGCCATGACATCCATCACGCTGCAACCGCCGGCCGGACCCCTGGATGCCGTCGTGCGCCTGCCCGGGTCCAAGAGCCTGACCAACCGTGCGTTGATGGTCGCGGCGCTGGCGGATGGGCCTTCGCGTCTTACGGGTGTGCTGGAGGCCGATGACACGCGGCATATGACTGAGGCGCTGCGGTCGCTGGGTATCGGCGTGACGGCGGACATCTCGGGCGGCATCGTGGAGGTGCGCGGCGGCGGCGGGCATCTGCCGAACGTGGAGGCAGACCTGTTCTGCGGCAAGTCCGGCACAACCATCCGATTCTGCACCGCGCTTTGCGCCATCGGGAACGGCGCGTTCCGCCTGGATGGCACGCCGCGCATGCGTGAGCGACCCATCGGCCAACTGGTCGAGGTGCTGCAATCGCTGGGCACGCCGGTGGAGTATCTTGCGCGCGAGGGTTATCCGCCGCTGGTGGTGCATGGGCGCGGAATGGCCGGCGGGCATGTGGCGTTTGATTCGCCCCCGTCCAGCCAACTCATCAGCGCTCTTCTGATGGCCGCATCGCGGGCGCGCAGCGATGTGTTGATTGAAGTGACCGGTCAGGTGGTCAGCGTGCCGTATATCCGCATGACGCTGGCGGTGCTGCAGGCATTTGACGTCCGTGTCGTGGACCAGATCGGCCAGGACGGGGCCCGGTTCATCGTGCCTGCGCCTCAGCCGTACCGTGGTCGACCGTACGACATCGAGCCCGACGCGTCCAACGCATCCTATTTTCTGGCCGCGCCGGCCGTCACGGGCGGACGTGTGACCGTGGAGGGTCTAGGGGCCCGGAGTGTACAGGGCGACGCCCGGTTCGTGGACGTCCTGGAACAGATGGGGTGCCGGGTGGATCGCGAGCCGGACCGTCTTACCGTGCACGGACCGGCGGCCGGCGGGCGGCTGCGGGGAATCACCATCGACCTGAACGACACGCCGGACATGGTGCAGACACTGGCGGTCGTGGCGCTGTTTGCCGACGGTCCGACCCATGTTCACAACGTAGAGAACCTGCGACTGAAGGAGACCGATCGACTGGCTGCCCTGGCGGCGGAGTTGCGGAAGTTCGGGGCCCGGGTGGAGGAGCGGTCGGACGGGTTGAGCATCCGGCCTCCGCCGGCGGTGTGTCCGGCACACGTGAACACGTACGATGATCATCGCATGGCGATGAGTTTTGCGCTGAGCGGGTTGAAGGCGGAGGGCGTGGTCATCCACGACCCACAGTGCACGGCCAAGACGTTTCCGGATTTCTTCGAGCGGTGGGCCGCGATGTGCCGGTCGACCGCGGGCGGCGCGTGAGGCGGCGGCCTTGCGCCGTACCGATCCACCCGCGGGTGTCGCTGGCCGCGGTTGACGCGCTGTGGGCCGGCAGACCGGGCCCTACCGGCCTTTGTCCCGCCGTGCCCGGGGAATGAAACTGCAATAGGGTTCCTCGGCGAGGTAGTTGCGGTGCTCGTAGAACGCGCGGGCCCGGCAGCCACCGCACACGTTGCGAAACTCGCAGCACCCGCATTTGCCCTCGAGCAGGTCCGGGTTCCGCAACTTTGCGAAGACGTCGCTGTCGGCCCAGATGTCCGACAGGTTCTGGCGGGTCACGTTTCCGGCGCAGATGGGCAGGTAGCCGCAGGGAAACACATCGCCTTCGTGGGATACGAAGCAGACGGCCGTCCCCGCCAGGCAACCTTTGGTGACGGCGCCCATGGCGGCGTGGGGGTCGACCGCGTCGGCGTCGTCCGGTTCGTGTGGTGTGCCCCGGCGCGCGCTCGGATGGCCCGTCCGTCCGGGCATCGGCGTGCCGCGCGCTTTGGCCACCTGGCGGATGACGCGGTGGTAGTGCGGAGCGCACGTGGCCTTCACCAGCAGATCCGCCGTCTGGGCCAGGTCGTTGATTTCCAGCAGTCGCTGTTCCACCTCTGAAGCGTCGAGCATCTGGTCGTCGGCGATCTGTTCGCCGCAGCCCACCGGGACCAGCAGGAAGTAGTGCATGGCCGTTGCGCCCACGGAGTGCGCCAGCTTCAGGACCGCTCCGATCTGGTCGGCGTTGTGCCGGGCGATCGTACAGTTCACCTGCGTGCTGACGCCGGCGTGCCGCAGGCGGTTCAGGCCGGTGATGGCCCGCTCGAACGATCCCGGCAGCTTCCGGAAACCGTCGTGCGTGCGGGCGTCCGCCCCGTCCAGAGAGATGCTCACCCGGTGAAAGCCGGTATCCGCGATGCGCCCGGCCATTGTCTCGTCGATGAGTGTTCCGTTGCTGGCCAGCGCGATGAGCAATCCCGCGTCACGGGCATGGGCGGCCAGGTCGAACACGTCCGGCCGCATGAGCGGCTCGCCGCCGGAAAAGACCAGGATGCAGCGGGAGAAACCCGCCAGATCGTCGATCATGCGGCGGGCCTGCCCGGTGGTCATGTCTGACTTCATCAGTTCATGCGAGACGTCCAGGCGGCGGCAATGGATGCACTCCAGGTTGCAGCCGGCGGTCGTTTCCCAGAAAAGCAGCCGAAGAGGCGGGGGTTCAACGCGCATCAGGGTCTCCGGTCCATCGCGTGGTGATTGTCCGGGCGATTATACGCAGGACCGTCTCGACTGGCGATCACAGGGTGTGCGCTCCGGACTGCGACAGGCCGGCGGTTTGCCCGCGGGGCTTGGGGGGAGCGGCCGGGGATTCGGGCCGGCCGCTTGCCTTTGCCGGCCGGCGTTCCTAGCATCCGCCGAGTTCGGGCCTGAACAGAGTTTCCGTCATCAAGATTGCAGAGGGCAGAAGGGTGAATTGCATGTCCTGGAACGAGTCAAACCCCTGGCGTTGCTGGGAGCGAACGACGTTAGCCGGTGTCCTGAATGGTCCGGACGATCTGCTCGTCCGCATCGCGTTGTACGATACGCAGACGCGGGTGTATCAGTCGGAGTTCCGTTGGCCCGCCCTGGAGCGGCTCGGGCCCAACGATTACGGCGGCCGGTATGCGCAGGTCACGCTGCGCTTCGGCGACGTTCGATGGTCGTTCGAGACCGCCGCGGACGGGGCCCGGACGTATGTGCTTGTCCGGTGCCTGGATCCGGAACTGGCGGGGAACATCCAGATCCGTCTGGAGACGCTGTATCTCCGCGACAACGGCGGGCAGATCGTCACGCGCGAGGAGGAGGTCGTCGCCCGCCTGGCGGGCCGCGTGTGGAGGGTGACCTCGCCGTCGCCGGTGGCCTACCGGTCGGGCTCGACCATCACGGCGCCGCTGACCCGGCCGTTCGTGGCGGTTATTGAACCGGCCGACGAAGCCGGTCGGCGGCTCGAACAGCGGACGGAGGGCGCGCGTCGTCCGGCCGGAGAAGGCAGCCCGATGACCGTGCGAGAGCGTGAGATTGCCGAGCGCGTCACCCTGGCCCGGCACCATTATCTACAGCAGTTCTCGTACGTGCCGCCGGAGTTGTGGTGGGCGTATGCCGGGGTGGTCTACGGAATCGGTTGGAACATGATCTGGGCGGCGGATCGCCGGGAGCCGATCCAGGTGTGCAGCCGCGACTGGTGCGTTCACGGAAACTACGGCGAATGGGTGTTGTTCAACTGGGACACGTTCCTGCTCATTCCGGCGGCGGCCGATTATGACAGAGCGTTGGCGCACCAGATCGTCGGCCCGCAATTGGCGGTGCAGACGCCGGAGGGGCTGATCCCCGGGATCGCCAGTCCGCTGGGCATTACCGCGGACCGCGGGATGCCGCCCGTGGCCAGCTATGGACTCTGGAAGGCGTATCTGCGGTCGGGGGACCGCACGTTCGTCGAGAACTACTACGATCGCCTCTGCCGATACCATGCCTGGTGGCGTCGGAACCGCGACGGAAACGGCGACGGCCTGCTGGAATGGGGCAGCAATCCGAGCGAGCCGGCCCATCCGCAGTGGCAATCGCACTCCTATTGGGCCAGTCGCTACGAGACCGGCATGGACAACCATCCCATGTGGGACGACGTGCGATTCAACCCCGCCACCAATACGCAGGAGCAGAGCGACATCGGCCTGAACGCCCTGCACGCGCTGGATGCACTGTGCCTGGGCCGGATGGCCGAAGTGCTGGGTCGCCGGGACGAGGCCGGGCGGTACCGCGCGTATGCGGAGAAGGTCGGCCGCCTCATCGAGCGGGAGCTCTGGAACGACCAGGAGGGATTCTGGCTCAGCCGCGGCTGGGACGGCGCGTGGAACCATCGGGCGTCCACCACGTGTTTCTACCCGATGTTTCTGCCCACGGCGGACGCCGGCCACGTGGAACGGGCCGTGCGCGATCACCTGCGGAACCCGCAGCGATTCGGCGGAAAATACGGATTGCCGGTGTCTCCGCGGAACGATCCGGCCTATCCGGAGCAGTACTACGTGCGCGGTCGCATCTGGCCCGCGCAGACCTTGTTGGTGCACGACGCTCTGCGCGAGGCCGATCGGCATGAAGATGCGGCGGAAGTGGCCCGCGGGTGTCTGGAGACCATGCGTGACGAGTGGATTCACGAGGGCCATCTGCACGAGAATTATCACGCGGAAACCGCCGACGGGGACGACACGCCCGAAAGCGATCCGCTCTACAGCTTCGGCGTGATGCTGCCGTACGTTGCCTGGAGCCACCTGCGGGACAAGCGCATCGACGGCTCGGTCGTTCAGGCCGATCCGGACGTGTTCGCGGAGCATCTCGATCGCGACGGCGATCTGCGCCGGCGCATCGAGCCGTTGGACGGGCTGCCGGCACTGGCCTAACCGGCGGAGAGGGTGCTGGCGCGTTGGAGAGTGAAATCCAGGCCGCCGGACGGTACACTCCCGAGCATGACCGTCGAAACGCACAACCTTCGAGTGGCGACGCGCGGCAACAACCACGTGGTGAACGTCACGGCCGCGATTGAGCAGAGGTTGCAATCCGGATCGGTTCGAAACGGGCTGGTGACGGCCTTCGTTGTCGGCTCCACCGCCGGGCTGACCACGACGGAGTTTGAGCCCGGGCTGGCCGAGCACGATCTGGAGGCCGCTTTTGAGAAACTGGCGCCGGCCAGGGGCCGCTACGCTCACGAGGCGACGTGGCACGACGACAACGGGCATTCGCACGTGCGGGCGTCGCTGCTGGGGCCGAGTCTCACCGTGCCGCTGGTCGACGGCCGGCTGACTTTGGGCACGTGGCAGCAGATTGTGCTGCTGGATTTCGACACGCAGCCGCGCGAGCGCGTGTTGATGGTCCAGGTACTCGGCAGCGCCTGAGGCGGGCGGCGTCTTCGCCGCTGCGGCTTCGTGGACCTGTATCGAAGCGGCGGCCGGTTCACCGGGATACGGTTCGTGCCAGGATCGTCAGGTACTGGGCGAGGGAGGCGTCGCCGGAGGACACCTGCCGACCCAACTCGATCCAGTCCGGGTGTATCTGCGGCGCAGTCGCGGCGGTCAGCGCCGAGCGCGTCGTCTGCGGGGGGGCCTGCGAGTCGCGGGAGTGTCGACCGATCACGATGCCGATCGCCAGGACCGCCGCGACCTTGAGAATACCGCCGCCGATCCGGAGCCAGAAGGGGGAACGGCGTACGATGGTCAACGCGGCCGTCTGTCGCGTGGCCAATTCGGGCGATACCGTCTCCAGCCGTCGCAGCGTGCGGATGACGGTTTGACGGTCGCCCGCTCGCTCGCGACACGCGGCGCACGAGGCCAGATGGGCTTCGCATTCCGCACGGGCCTCGGCCGGCAGTTCCTCACCCAGGTAGTCCGCCATTTGATTCTCGAATTCGCGACAATCCATGGAATCACTCCTGGTTCCAGTCTTTCAGAGCGTCGCGCAGGCCGTCGAGCGCCCGCACATAGTGGGTTTTGGCCGCACTCTGCGAGATGCCCAGCGACGCGGCGATGGCGGCGAAGGTTTCCCGGTCATACACCTTGGCCACCAGGATCTCGCGCTGCCGCGGGCTGAGCGTTTCCATCGCCGCCGCCACCCGGCGGTGCAGCTCACGCCGGTCGAGGGCGTCCGAATCATCTGTGGAGAGGCTTTCGATTGCTTCGGAAGTCCGGGGCCGGCGGCGGCGGAGCAGGTCGATGCAGTGGTGGACGGTCGTGCTCCGGAGCCAGGCGCGGCGGTTCTCCACGCGGTCGTCCGCGCGGCGCAGCCACTTCAGCAGCACGTCCTGGGTGGCATCCAGTGCGTCATGATGGTTCTGCAGCAGCCGGTACGCCCACCGATAGACGTCCGCCCGCATTGCCGCGTCCATACCCGGACCCCCGCTCACGGCTCCGCGGCCGATGGCATCGCCCGTCGACACTCTCTCCCGGCTCGCGAACACCGATCTTTTTCACCGTGGAACGAACGATGTCGCCGCCAGAACGACCGTACGATCGTACAGAGCTTTGCCGGAGAACGTCCAGGTGACGCATTCGAAACCGGCCTTCGTCGCGTCCGGTCCCCCCGCGTCGATGAAGCCCCGCTGAATCGTCACGAGGTCGCCGAACCCCTTCTGGGCCAGGTCGTTGAAGTCGGCGCCCAGCGCTTCCGCGCGGGTCGGCGAATTCGAGGTGTGCGCGATCACCCGACCGGGCATTCTCACGCGAACCTCGAACGTGTCGTCGCCCAGGTCCTCCGTGACCTCGTATTCCCGTCGCAACTGATCCAGGGATTTGAGCAGTTGCGTCACCCTTTCGCTGGCCACATTCTGCTCGGCGAGCGACGTCTCCAACGCGGCGAGCGATTTCTGCCGCACCTCCTGTTCCAATGCGACGCTCTTGGGACCGGCGTCATCCTGGAACAGCAGTGCCAGGCCTCGCCGGGCCACCTCTGGATCGCGATACACGTCCATCATCCGCCGCCGTGCGATCATCCAGACATCCGGCGGCAGCGGCGGCTCCATGGCTCGCGCCGCGATGTCGAGCAGTTCGCCGGCCTGCTGGGCTTCGACCTCGATCCGGGCTTTGGCCAGCGTATGGCGATCCTCATCGGTGATCACCTCGGGCGATTTGCCGCGGATTGCCTTGATTTCATCCGATTCGGCCATGACGTCGCGCGGATCCTGGACCTGCGCCGCGCGGCGCGGGCGATACACGCGCGTGAAATGGTAATACGTCCCGTCGTTGCGCGATTCGATCGTCACGGTCGTGGGAAACTGAAGCGCCACCGCCGCAAGCGGCGTTCCCGCTTCCGCGTACGATTCGGGCAGTTTCTCTCCCTTCGACAGTCGACGGACGGCGCAGCGGGTCAGCGTTTCGGTGTTGTCCTTCTCCGCCACCTCGCGTTTTTCCATCACTTTCCATCCGGCCGCCTCAGTCGGCAGAGCGTCTCCCTCGGTCATATCCCGTGGATCGCCCACGGCCGTCACCGCGATTAAGACCGCGCCGTCCGGCATGATCGTGATCTGCTCCTTTCGCCGGACGCACCCGGCCACCAACGCCAGGAACGCCGCCGCCAGCAACACCCGTCGGGCCATCATGTGAAGTCTCCTTCCGGCTCGAACCGCCGATTCGTTTGTGATACGCCATCCACTGGACGATCAAACCGGGCGGATGGTTGACAGGAAGGGGCCCGAGCCTGGTTGCGTAATCGTAGAAATGCGCCCAATCATTTATCAAAACAGAAGTTACAGATCACTCCAGATAAGCCCGCCGGGATCGGTCCGCACAGGTTCATGCGGCCGGGCCAGGCTCGCACGCCGTCTGTCCGGCCGGGAGCGGAGGCCGCCGGCGGCTTCAGGGGCGATCATTCCGCTTCGGATCGCGCGACTTCATCCGGGAGTTTTCGATCTCTCCTGCTCTAGTTCCTGCAGTTTTTTTTCCAGTTTCAGCCGCACGATCTCCGGCAGCAGGCGGGAGAGGCGGTCCGGCTGGTATCCGCCAATCTCCACGATCTGCTTGATCAGCGTGCTGGAGGTCAGCGCGTGTTGATCGCTGGTCAACAGAAGAACCGTCTCCACGTCGCCGACCAGCAGGTTGGTATTGGCCTGGCGCAGTTCACCCCTCAAATCCACCTGGTCGCGGATGCCGCGCAGAATCACGCGGGCGCCCTGGCGGCGCACATACTCGGCGGTCAGCCCTTCGTAGCTGTCCACCCGCACGTTGGGGATATCACGCGTGCATTCCCGAAGCAACTCCACCCGTTCGGCGGCAGAGAAGAGCTCCGTCTTTTCCGGGTTGCGGCCGACGGCCACGATCAGCGTGTTGAACAGGCGACTGCCCCGTCGGATGATGTCCAGATGTCCGTGCGTGATGGGGTCAAACGCTCCGGGAAACACCCCAATGATCGGATCTCGCTCAGGCATGCTTGGGCTCCCTGAAGGTACACGGGCATTGTACGGCAGGCCTTGGGGAAAACGCAAAAACGCGGAGACATGGAAGCCGGACACGGCGAGCGGCTTCGAGTGCGGATGGCCGCACGACCTCCGTTCACACCGCGGCAGACTCCGCTTCCGCGGCCGGCGAGGCGGTCGAGGGGGCGCTGTCGCGGTAGAAGATGTTGATCTTCAGCCACTTGCGGCTGTGCCAGCGGCCCCAAAGAAGCAGGCCCAGCAGGACGATCAGTGCGGTGGCCGCTATCCAGGGCCCCACACTGCCCCATTGGGGAACGGTACGCACCATCAGCCACCCGCCGCCGATGATGACCAGCCAGTGGGTGACCACGAAGACGGCTGACGGCCAGAAGGTGTCGCCCGCGCCGCGCAGGGCGGCGTTGTACCCGAGGCACATTGCGTCGAAGACCTGGAAAACGGCCGCGCAAATCAGCACGTGCGATCCGATGGTGACGACGGCGGGTGTGTCGTTGAACAGGCTGATGAGTCCGCGCCGCCCGAAGAAAAAGATCAGGGCCCAGGTTCCCATGAAGCCGACGATGCCGGTCACCCCGATGCGGGTCAATCGGATGGCTCGCGCCGGATTGCCTTCACCCAGGGCGCGGCCCACCAGGGAGGTCAGGGCGATGCCCACCCCCACGCACGGCAGGAACGAGATCCGCATATACTGCCAGACCACGTTCGTGGCGATCAGATGCGCCTTTCCGAAATAGGTGCCGATCAGCACGTTCACGAACACCGCCCAGACGATCACGTCGCTGATGAACTGGATGCCCTGCGGGCTGCCGGTTCGCAGAATGTTGAGCATTTTGCGGCGGTCGGGCCGCCAGGTGTCGCGGGTCTGAAACTCCTGATGATAGGCCGGCCCGCACAGGCGCCGCATCAGCCGCAGCACCTGGTACAGACTGCCGATCAGCGTGCCCCATGCGGCCCCCGCGATTCCCAGCCGGGGCAGCCCCGCGATGCCGAAAATCAGCACGAAGCTCGCCACGGCGTTGACCGCAATGCCCTCGATGGTCGCCCACATCGTCACCCGAGGCCGATGCACGCCGTTGAAGAAGTTCGAGAGGGCGGCCACGGTCAACGTGGGCGCAATCGTCAGGATCGCCACCCGGATGTATTGGACCTCCAGTTCCTGAATGGCCGGGTCGTGTCCGATCCATCGGACCAGCGGCAGCACCAGCGGCCGCAGGGCGAGCCCGATGGCCGCAAACCCCAGGGCAAGATAGACCGCCTGCCAGGCGTACGCTCCGCAATCGGCGTGTCGGCCGCGGCCGAGGCTCTGCGACACGAAGGTGCTGACAATAATCACGGTCCCCATGCCGAACACCAGAAACGTCCAGACCAGCATCTGGGCGGGCAGGATGGCCGCCTGCGCGTTGTCGCCAAGGAACGTCATCATCACGAAGTCGCTGACGTCCATGGCCATCCGCGAGAACATCGTGATCACCATGGGCACGGACATCACAATGACGCTGCGCAGATCGGCCCGCCGGCTGGCGCGGTCCGTGCCGCCTGGGAGGATGGTGCCTTCGGAACTCATGCCATCGGTGTTCCGCATCGAAAAACGACCCCGGGAGCGCGGGTACTCCCGGGGGCCGAGGGTTGTCCATCGACTGCGATTCCCGTCCTCAGGAGGGCTGGTTCTCCGTACCTCGCGGTGCGCACGGATGTTGCGTCCGCACCGGACCGCCGCGCAGGAATGTGCCGGGCGTCATCGGCGTTCCGCGGGCTTTCTTCGGGAACGTGCCGACGCCGAACCGGAGCAGTGTAGGTCGGATCGACATACCGGTCAACCTTCGACAAACGCCCCCGCCGGCCGGTCGCACGGCCCGGTTCATTCGCGAGTGGCCGTCACGATGAAATCGACCGAGGTGCCGGGATCAAACGGCGTCAGCGCGTAATCGCCATAGCGGCCGTCCACGCGGAGCCCGGCGGCGGCCAGCCACGTTTCCATCTGTCCGGGCGAGACGGGGTAGATCCGGCCGCCTCCCGCGTGATGCCGCCATTGGCCGTCGTTCCAGAGGGTCAGACTGGTGACTTTGGCTTCATCCGCGCCGACGTGAAACAGGCGGAACGACACGTATTCCACTCCCTCCACGTGGGTGATCCGCGGTCCGCGCACACAGGGGTGTTCGTCCCGCATGGGCGCGAAGTTGAGCACCTGGATAAACAGCCGCCCGCCCGGGCGCAGGACGGCCGCGAAGTTGTCCAGGGCCGCGCGGACCGTTGCCTCGCTGCCGGCGGCGGCCAGCGAATTGCCGATGCAGTACAGGCCGTCGAAGCGATGGGTCACGGAGTCATTCAGCGCGTCGAATCCACAGCCGACCCAGGCGACGTGCACGCCGGCGTCCGCCGCGCGTTGGGATGCGACGCGCAGCATTGCCTCGCTGACGTCCAGGCCGGTCATGCGATAACCGGCCCGGGCCATCGCCACCGTCTGGTGCCCGGTGCCGCAGCCGGCGTCGAGGATGCCAAGCGATCCCGGCGGGCCGAGAACCTGTTGCAGCTTGGGGATCTCCCGCGTGAGGCGAGCGTTCCAGTTCACCGACACGTCGTACCACTGGGGCGAATCCAGGAACAGGGTCGTGCCGGACGCGTTCGATGGATTGTTCATGAGCCGGATCTTCCTGCGTTGCTCCGTCGTTCAGAACAGCCGTCGCGAATCCAACAGCACGCAGATCGGTCCGTCGTTGACCGATTCCACGTGCATGTGCTCGCGGAAGACTCCCTTTTTCACCGTGACTCCCGTTTCTCCCAGGAGCCGGCAGAAAGCCTCGTACAGTTCATTCGCCAGTTCCGGTCCGGCGCTGGTGTCAAACGAAGGGCGTCGGCCCTTGCGCGCATCGCAATGCACGGTGAACGCGCTGACTGCCAGCACCGCGCCGCCCGCCTGCATCACGTCGCGGTTCATCAGCCCCTTCTCATCGGCGAACACGCGAATGTGCCGCACCTTGTCGGCCAGATAGCGGGCGTCGGCCTCCTGGTCGTCCGGCGCGACCGCCACGTAGACCAGCAGGCCCGATTCAATGGAGGAGGCCGTCTCTTCACCCACCGTGACGGACGCCCGCGTCACCCGCTGCACCACCGCCCGCATCTCAGCCTTCCTTCCCCGGTGACGGAAACGTTCCGGTGTTCTCTGGGGCGCTGAGGTTCTCCCAGTTGGGCGAATGACATCGGCGATCGCCCGTTCGAGAGAGCTCGGCGATCCGGGAGGTTCCATGCATGGGCGGTTCTGGCATCATGTGGGTTGCGCAGGTGCGGCGTTGTCGGGCGATTGGCCGTCTGGCCGTCCGCGCGACCGGCGCAGCCGGGCAATGGCGAGGAAGAGTACGCCACACGCGGCGAGGCCGACCATCGGCACGTTGCGACTGAACCAGGATTCCGGCATCGGGCACAGAACGCCGCCGATCTGCGATTCGGTGCCGTCCGCGAAGCAGACTCGCGCCACCGAGATCTTTTCCACCGCTCCGGCCGGCGCCACCCGCAGCCCGAACGTTTCCGAACGGCCCGGGACGAGGCCCGGGTGCGGGGGGCGGGCCGTGTAAACCAGCTTTCCGATACGGCCGCCGCCGCTGATGCCCACCTGTTCGGTCATCTCGAGCGTCCAGCCGCGGACCTCGGCGGGCAGGTCGCCGTTGAAATGCGGAAATTCGATGCGGGTGATCGGTTGTGCCGCGTGATTGTGCACCGTCCAGGTGTACGCATGCCCGTCCTCGCTCGATCCGCCGTCGACGGACACGCCGGGCCCCGCGCCCAGACAGACGCACGCGATACCTGCGAACACAAAACAGACCGACATGATCCGCCTCGCCCGGAACCTGTCGGCCGGCAGCCATCCGCCGGCCGCCCGGTGACACGCGGCATTATGGTTTGTCCGGGCGACTCTGTACAGGGGGTCGGACCGGTCGTCGCGAGGCTCAAGAGCCCGTGCCGTCCGGTGGGCAGCGCCGCAGCCGGATTTCATGGATGGTCTGGAGAATTCCTTCCATGCGAGGGTGAATCTGCAGGGTTCGGTGGTAGCACTCCAGCGCCTCCTCGAACCGGCCCAGTTGAGCGAAACAGTGGCCCATGCCGGCCATGGCCCCGAAGTGATATGGATTCAGCGTCAGCACGCGCCTGCAATCACAGATCGCCCGGCAATAGTCGCCCAGAAAGCTATGCACGATCGCTCGCTGGTTCCACGCCTCGGCGTACTCCGGCTCCCGCGCCACCACCGAATCCAGGTCCGCCAGCGCTTCGGTCCAGCGCTCCGCCTGCAGGTGCCGCATCGCCCGATACAGAACCGACTGCACCGCGATCGGGCCGGCGGCGAACCACAATCGCCACAACGCCCGCTCGGCCGCCTCCACCACCTCCGGATCGTCGCGATGCAGCAGGCTCACCAGCACTTCGCACGTCGCCCCGTCGTCCACGACGGCCGCGTTCGCCGGGGCGTTGCCCATGCCGATGGGCCTCTCAGAGTCGACGGCGGACGGGCAGGATTCACCGTGTGGTTCTGAAGCGTACGGATGGCATGGATGGGCGGGCATGACAATCGTGTTGAACTACACAGGACGCGGGATCCAAAGCTGTCCTGCAAACATGCGGACACCGGAAAGACCATAGGCCGACAGGCCGGACGAAGTCAACGTGTCCCGCGCCGGCGCGCGCCCGAGGCGGCTCCGTTCGCCTGCCGCACCTCCGCCGTCGACGCCGGAGCCCGGTTCAGGTCGATTCGTGCGAGCCGGACGATTCGGCGCCGTCCGCGGGCGGACTGTCGGAGGTCTCGTCCGCGCTGCCGGCATTGTCGAACGCCGCTTCGGCGGGGGTGTCGCCGTTCGTCGGCGCCGTCGTATCTCTCCGCTCCCCATCGGCTTCGTCGCCGTTCTCCGGCGCGATCCTGGCGACCGCCACCACCTTGTCTCCCTCGTCCACCCGGATGAGTCGCACGCCCTGGGTGGCCCTGCCGATTTCCCGCACGTTCGACAGGTCCGTCCGGAGCATAATGCCCTTGGCCGTGATCATCATCAGCTCATCCGTGTCTTCCACGCTGAGCAGCCCGACCACGTGTCCGTTCCGTTCGGTCGTGCGGATGTTGATCACGCCCTGGGCCCCCCGGTGGGACAGCCGGTATTCCTCGATGTCCGTGCGTTTGCCGAAGCCGAATTCGCAGACGGTCAGCAGAGACTGTCCGGGTCGGATGGCCACCAGACTGACGACCCGATCCGCGGCGCGCAGCTTCATGCCGCGCACGCCGCGGGCGCTGCGACCCATGGCCCGGACATCCGCCTCATTGAAGCGGACGGCCATTCCGTCGCGCGAGCCAAGCACGATTTCGTCTTCGCCGCTGGTCTGTTCCACACCCACCAGGGAATCGTCGGCATCCAGGGTGATCGCGATGATGCCGCTGGGCCGCGGCCGGCTGAACGCCCGCAACGGAGTCTTTTTGACCGTGCCGTTGGCGGTAGCGAAGAAGACGAATGACTCCTCGAACTCCCGGACGGGCAGCACCGCCTTGTATGCCTCATTGGGCAGGAATTTCAGGAGGTTCGCAATGGACCGGCCCCGGGCGGTTCGACCCGCGGCGGGCAGGTCGAACACGCGGGCCCAATACACCCGTCCGCGGTTGGTGAAAAACAGGAGGTAGTCATGCGTGGAAACCACGAAGAGGTGCTCGAGGAAGTCTCCCTCACGGGTTTCGCCGCCGCGGACGCCGCGACCGCCGCGGCCCTGCTTGCGATAGCTGTCCACGTCCACCCGTTTGATGTATCCCTCGTGCGAGATGGTCACGACGACCTGTTCGTCGGGCACCAGTTCCTCGATGCGGAAGTCCTCCACCGCCCCGGTGATCTCCGTGCGGCGGCGGTCGCCGAACTTTTCCTTGATCTCGTACAGGTCCTCGCGAATGATGTCGAGCACCAGACGTTCATCGCGCAGAATGGCTTCGTAGCCTTCGATCTCCTCCACCAGCTTGGCGTATTCGGTGGCGAGTTTTTCGATCTCCAGTCCGGTCAGCCGCTGTAACTGCATGGCCAGGATCGCATTGGCCTGCACCGCGGTCAGGTTGTGCGCCTGCGCGCTGTATCGTTCGACAAACACGGCGGGCAGCAGGCGCCGGAGCAGTTCATGCCCGCTCAGAAGCAGATCTCGATCCATCAGCCGCTGGCGGGCGGTCTCCGGGTCCGGCGATCGGCGAATGATCTGGATGATCTCATCAATGTCGCCGACGGCCAGGATCAGCCCTTCGAGCACGTGGGCCCGCTGTTTGGCCCGCCGCAGGAGCAGCGCCGTCCGTCGCCGGATGACCTCTTTGCGATGATCGATGAACAGATCGATCATTTCGCGGAGAGTGAGCGTGCGGGGCCGCCGGTCCACCAGGGCGACGTTCATGACGTTCAGGTTGGATTGGAGCGGGCTGTAGCGGAAGAGCTGGTTGATCACCACGTCTTCGTTGCCGTCTTTGCGGAGTTCCACCTCAATGCGGACCGGATTCTTCCGGTCGGAAGCGTCATTGACGCTGGAGGCGTCCTTGATGGTGCCGTCCTTGATCAGGCTGGCGGTCTTTTCCACAACCGTGCTGCGCAGCACCTGGTACGGAATCTCGGTGATGACGATCACCCGCCGGCCGCCTCGTCGCTCTTCCACCGTGTACCTGCCCCGCACGGTGATGGTGCCGCGGCCGGTCGTGTATGCGTCGTAGATGCCCTGGCGCCCGCAGATCTGCCCGCCCGTCGGCAGATCGGGCCCGGGGATTTTCTCGAGCAGCTCGGCGATGGTAATCTGCGGATTGTCTATGACCGCGATGATCCCGTCGCACACTTCGCCCACATTGTGGGGCAGCAGGTTCGTGGCCATGCCCACGGCGATTCCGCTGCTGCCGTTGATCAGCAGGTTCGGAAACCGGCTGGGCAGTACGGTCGGCTCCTCGCGGGTGGAGTCGAAGTTCGGCTCGAAGTCCACCGTCTCCAGATCGAGGTCTTCCAGCATCGCCGCGGCGGCCGCGGACATCCGGGCCTCCGTGTACCGCATGGCCGCCGCCGGGTCGCCGTCCAGCGAGCCGAAATTCCCCTGCCCGTCCACCAGCGTCCGCCGCATGTTCCACGGCTGAGCCAGGCGCACCAGCGTCGGGTAGATCGCCTGGTCGCCGTGCGGGTGATACTTGCCCATGCAGTCGCCCACGATGGTGGCGCATTTGCGGTGCTGCGACCGGGGACCCAGGTTCAGATCGTTCATGGCCACGAGGATGCGGCGCTGCGACGGCTTGAGTCCGTCGCGCACGTCCGGCAGGGCCCGCGCCATGATCACGCTCATCGCGTAGGTCAGGTAGGAGTCCTGAATCTCCTCGATGATGGATATTTCGCTGATTCGCTCTTTGATGCCGTCTGCCATCCGTTCTCACCTTTGCCGGGCCGTCCGGGCCCGTTCGTAATCCTCTCAGTGTACCCGATTTCCGAGCCGTCGTGAACGGCTGGACAGGGGTGCTTTCGAGGGCGCTGCAAAGAGGCGACACCCCGGCTTCCGGCTCGAATCACTCCGCGCGGGCCGGGGTCTATCCCCGCCGTCCGGGCTTCACCCCGTTTCCTCCGCCCGCTCCTGCCAGACGGCGTCAATCGCGGCAATTTCCCTCTTGAGCGCCTCGCATTGCTCCTGGAGAGCGCGTGTGGCCGTGGGATCACGGTAGATCGCGTCAGACGCGAATCGCTCCATCAGGTCGGCCAGCTCTCGCTCCTTGCCGATGAGCAGCTCCTCGATCTGTTCGATGGACAGCCCGTCGTACGGATTCGACGTCCGTCTCGCCCGTTTCTTCTTCGCTTCGTTCCCGCGGACGGCCGCCGCGGCCGCGATTCGGGCCGCCTCGGCCTGGGCCTGCTCCGTCTCGACCGTCCGGGCGTACTGGCTGTAGTTGCCCAGGAACATCCGATGCCGCCCGCGTTCGAGCACCAGCAGCCGGTCCACCACCTGGTCGAGAAAGAATCGGTCGTGGCTCACCACGATGATCGTGCCCTCGTAGTCGTCCAGCGCCGATTCGAGCGCCTCGCGCGACGGAATGTCCAGGTGGTTCGTCGGCTCGTCGAGGATGAGCACCTGGGGGTTCGACAGGATGAGCCGGGCCAACCGAACGCGACTCTGCTCGCCGCCGCTGCAGTTTGCCAGCCGCTTGAAAACGTCGTCTCCGTGGAACAGGAATCGGCCCAGATACGAGCGCGCCTCCTGCTCGGAAAAATCCGGCCGCGCTTCGCGGACTTCATCGAGCACGCTGCCGGAGCGGTCGAGGCTCCCATGCTCCTGGGCGTAATAGCCCACCCGCAGGTTCTCGAACAGGCGGATGCGTCCGGCGTCGGCCGCCACCTCGCCCATGACCATGCGCAGCAGCGTGGTTTTGCCCGTGCCGTTGGGGCCGGTGATGCCCAGCCGATGCCCGCGGTATACGTCGAAGGTCAGATCCTCGAACAGCACCTTGTCGCCGTACCGCTTGCTGGCCGCGTCGCACTGGAGAATCGTGTTTCCGCCCTGCGCCACCTCGCCGAAACGGATGTTCACCGTGCGCTGGGTCTGCGGCCCCTGCGTGATCAATTCGCCGGACGCCAGCCGGCGTTCCAGGCGGGTTCGCCGACCCCGGGCCTGCCGGACCCGTTTGGCCGCTCCATACCGGCGGATGTAATCCAGTTCCTTGTCGATTTCGGCCCGATCGATCGCGACCTGCCGCTCCAGCGTCAGTCGGCGCACCTCCTTCGTCTGGACGTACTGGCTGTAGTTGCCGGGATAGACCGTGACCGCCCGCGCCTCCACCTCGATGATGCGGGAGGCCAGTCGGTCCAGCAGGTATCGATCGTGCGAGATGATCACCGCCCCCCCATGATGGCCGGCCAGGAACCGTTCGAGGAATCGCGTCGCCTCCAGATCCAGGTGGTTCGTCGGTTCGTCCAGCAGAAGCAGGGTGCTGTCTTCCAGCAGCAGTCTGCCCAGGGCCGCCCGGCACTTCTGCCCGCCGGAGAGGGCGGCCACCGGCAACTCGCGCTCGGCCGGGGTGAAACCGAGCCCTCCGAGGATCTCCTCCAGTCGAACGTCGATGGTGTGCCCATCCAGGGCTTCAAACCGCCCCTCCAGGCGGTCGTAGTCCGCCAGCAGCCTCGGCAGGTTGGGGTCGTCGTGCCGTTCGGCGATCTCGTGCGAGAGCTCCAGCATCCGGCGCTCGAGTTCGAGCACCTCGTCAAACGCCCGGCCCACCTCCTCGCGCAGCGTGCGTGTGGAATCCAGGTCCGGCTCCTGCGGAAGGTATCCCACCCGCAGCCCGCGGGTGCGTGTCACCGTGCCCAGATCCGGCTGCTCGTG
The DNA here is from genome assembly GCA_052034525.1 of Planctomycetota bacterium. GTDB lineage: Bacteria > Planctomycetota > Phycisphaerae > UBA1845 > UBA1845 > JAFGJQ01. The sequence goes on along the minus strand of JBPOIK010000057.1, from coordinate 13,324 downwards.
CCCGGCGATGAGCTTAAACAGGGTGGTCTTGCCGGACCCGTTCGCCCCCACCAGGCCCACCGTCTGGCCGGAGTGAATTTCCAGCGACACGTCGTCGAGCACGATCTTGTGCCCGAACTGTTTCATTACGTTTTGCAGCACCACGCCGGCCATATGCGGCCATCATAAACGCCCGTCCACACCGGGGCGAATCCGTTTCCGCTTCGCCGTCGGCGTTCGTCCGCCAAGCAAGCCAGGCATGATCTGGAATGATCAGATCGGAAAGGCGCGCGGGGCAGGAGGGCGACGCCGGGCGAAGCGATCGCCGGAGCGGCTTCGGTCGGACCAAAGGCGGGCGAACCGGGGCGGTTCGACGCCGTCGGCCCCTCGTGCTATGGACCCTCGCATTCGTCCGGAATGCCGTTGAGGTTGAGGTCGGCAGCGCTGCCCGTCCAGATCTCCACCTGGTCGGCCAGGCCGTTGCCGTTGCAGTCGCCCGTGCCGTAGACGGCCGCAAACGCGGCGAAGTCGTCCAAGTCCACGTCGCCGTCGCCGTTGAAGTCAAACGCATCCAGGCAGTCGCTCACGGTAACCGGCGGGAAGGGAGCGGGCATGGCACCCGGTCCGGCCAGGCACTCGGAGAACACGACGTAATCGTCCAGATTCACCATGGAATCGTAGTTCACATCGCCGCCGGCGGGTCGTACGGCCACGCCGGCCCGGTCCACCAGAAATCCCACCATGCTGCGGGTCATTCGCACCGCGAACGGATAGTTGATGTTGTTCGGGTTGTCGACGCTGTCCGACGGCAGGTGGTAGTACGGGTTGGACCAGACCTCGTACTCGATGAGCAGGCAGGCATCGTATCCGGCGGTGTCGAACGGGGAGTGGTCGCTGTTGGGGATCCAGCCGGAATCGACCCACGTCAACCCGTTGCCGTACAGCGTGATGGCGTTGCCCAGGTGTGTTTTGATCGGGCTGGATGTGCGACCGTAGATCCGGGCTCGATTCGTCGACGCGGCGTAAGCCACCATATCCGCCGAGACCATGCCGCGGATGTCGTCCATGATATGAGCGTTGACGTAGGCTTTGCTGCCGTAGAGGCCCTGCTCTTCACGGGTGAAGGCGATGAACCGGATCGTGTACGCAGACTCGTATCGTGTGAGAATCCGCGCCGCCTCCAGCACCAGCGCCACGCCGCTGGCGTTGTCGTCGGCCCCCGGGTTGTTGACGGAATCGTAGTGCGCTCCGATCACGTATTCCTGCGTCGGATACAGCGTTCCGGTCTTCGTGCCTACGACGTTATAGTACGTCTTGCCTCCGTATTGCACCGGCTCCAGCGTGACGGTCAGACCATACTGCTGGAACATGGCCGCGATGTTGTCGCGGGCCAGGTCGTGCTCCGGCCCGTTCACCCCGCGGTTGTCTCCGTCGTGCGTGTACAACAGGCCCTCGATGCCCTGGTTGTCGCCCAGAAAATACCGGTAGGCGGTCTCGGACACCTGGTCCGCCGCTTTCAGACCGGCCTGCGAGCCGTGCGCGGCAACCGCCGCAAGTCCAACGACCATTGCCGCTGCCGCCAGCGCCCGACCGTGTCGTATTCGCATGGCATCCACGATGCGCACCCTCCTTTGGCTCTGTGCTGAATGTCCGGACGGAACCGGGCGGGCACGCGGAAAGACCTTCCCAACGCTCTGCCGCCCCGAGGTCGCCGAAGCCCTTAGCCCCGGCCGCCTACGCGGTACACCAGTATACCGGTTTTTGCGGCAGAGGTTCAAGGACGAGTGGTCGGGGCGTCCAGCAGCTCGCGCATCTTGGCCGCGATGTCCGGGGCGGCCATCAGCGATTCGCCAACCAGCATGGCGGCCGCACCGGCGTTGCGGACTCGGGCGACGTCGGCCGCGGTGTGCAGGCCGCTTTCCGCGACAAGAATGGACGTATCGCTCAACAGGCGCGCCGCCTGCTCGGTCGTTCCCACGTCGACCACCTGTCGAGCCAGATCGCGGTTGTTGATGCCCAGCAGGTGGCGCGTGGGGCCCGCCGCCCGAATCGCGGCATGAACGGCCAGCAGCAGACTGGGATTGTGGGCTTCGACCAGGACGGTCATGCCCAGGGAGTTAGCCAGCCGCAGCAGATCGACAATCTCGTCCGTTGCGAGCACTTCGGCAATCAGCAGGATCGCATCCGCACCGGCCGCCCGGGCCTCGTACACCTGGTACGCCTCGATCGTGAAGTCCTTTCGCAACACCGGAAGCGGCACCGCCTCTTTGACCAGCGCGACGTACGCCAGTTGGCCCTGGAAGTATGTCCGGTCCGTCAGAACGCTCAGCGCGGACGCGCCGCCCTCCAGATAGGTTCGGGCGATCGACACCGGGTCAAAGTCGGCCCGGATCAGTCCGGCCGAGGGCGAGGCTTTCTTGATTTCGGCGATCAGGTGGATGCCGCGCGGCGCGGGCCGCCGGATGACCGCGTGAAAATCACGCGGCGGGTCCGCGGCCCGGGCTTCCGCAATCACCTGGTCCAGGGGCCGGCGGGCCCGGGCCTCGGCGACTTCCCGGCGTTTGGTGTCGATGATGTCGTCCAATATAGTAGTCACGATGATCTCCCGGACAGCGAACCTGGCGAGTGTAGCCCTGGCCCGCGTTGGTGGCAATGAACCGGCGCGCTTCGATTGGGCCGTGCGACTCGGGCAGGTCGACGTCGTTCTGTTCTGGGGCGGGTTGCTGGTGTTCGCCTGCCTGGGCGGCGCGTGGCTCGTCCGCGGCCGGCGTGATCCGCTGGCGGGCGCGCCGCTGCGCGAGAACACCATCCCCATCGAGTCGCTGATTATTCCGCTCATCTTCCTGGCGCTGGGTGCTTCGCTGGCGACCCCTCTGTTGAGGCATCTGGCCGGCGATGCGGCCGGCGTGGCGGTCCGGCGTGCGACCGGCAGCGCGGGACAGGCGGCCGGCGCCCTGGCCTGCCTGGCCATCGGCGGTCTGTTCGTTCGAGGCGGCCTGCGGCGATTTCTGCTTGGAGACGCCCGGATCGGCCGAGGCGCGATCGCGGCATTCGTCGGGCTTCTCGTGGCCCTTCCGCTGTGCAGCCTGGTTCTGACGTTGACGGAACTGATCTTCGCCCGCCTCTGGCCGGCGTATCCGATGCCCGATCATGATGTGATTCTGGGGCTTCGCGATCCGAACGAGCCGCCCTGGGCCCCCATCGTGCTGTGGATCGGTGCGGTGATTGTCGCGCCGATTGCCGAGGAGAGCTTCTTCCGGGGACTGGTTCAGACGGTTCTCGGCTCGCACGGGCGGCGGCGGTGGGCGGCGGTCGTCGTCACATCCATTCTGTTCGGCTTTGCCCACGCTTCGCAGTGGCAGGTGGTTCCGGCCTTGGCGCTGCTGGGCCTGATTCTGGGCGTGTTGTATGAGCGTTCGGGCATGCTTTTCACTCCGATCCTTCTGCACGCCCTCTTCAACCTCAAGACGCTGGTGTGGGAATCTTATGGGGCGGGCGGCGCTTGATCGGTCCGCGGCGCCCCGGTAGCATCGCCCGGACCCGTTTGCGGGCATCCATCCAGGACATACATGAGACCAGCAATGAAAAGTGTCGACGAACAGATGGCGATTCTCACCCGCGGTGCGGAGCACATCTACAGCGTGGATGAACTCCACCAGAGGGTCGCCCGCGCGGCGCAGTCCGGCCGGCCCCTGCGGGTGAAGCTGGGCATGGACCCGACGGCCCCCGACCTGACGCTCGGGCATACGGTCGTGCTGCGCAAGCTGCGGGACTTTCAGGACTGCGGGCACAAGGCGGTGCTGATTATCGGCGACTACACCGCGCGGATTGGCGACCCGAGCGGCCGGTCCCGAACCCGGCCCATTCTTTCGGACGACGATGTGACCGCCAACGCGCGGACGTACCTGGATCAGGCCGGCAAGGTGCTGGATTTGTCTCCGGACAAAGTGGAAATCCGCCGCAACAGCGAATGGCTGGCTTCCATGACGTTCGCGGACGTCATCCGCATGGCCGCCCAGACCACCGTGGCCCGGATGATGGAGCGCGACACGTTCGACAAGCGCCGCAAGCAGGGCCAGGAGGTCTATACGCACGAGCTGTTCTATCCCATGATGCAGGCCCGCGACAGCGTCGAAATCCAGTCCGACGTGGAACTGGGCGGCACGGATCAGACGTTCAACAACCTGCTGGGCCGGGAGTTCCAGCGGAACGCGGACCAGCCGCCCCAGGTCGTTCTGGTGATGCCGCTGCTGGTGGGTCTGGACGGCAGGGAGAAAATGAGCAAATCGCTGGGCAACTACATCGGCGTGGTGGAGCCGGCGTCGGACATGTTCGGCAAGATCATGAGCATTCCCGACGCCCTGATGCCCAACTACTTTGAGCTGCTCACCCAGGTTCCGATGGACCGCGTGCGGGAAATCGTTGATCCGGCGCGCCACAACCCGCGCGACGCGAAAGTGACGCTCGCCAAGGAGATCATCCGGAGCTTTCACGGCGCCGAGGCGGCCGACGCGGCGGAACGGGAATTCTTCCGCATCCACGGCGGGGGCCAGAGCGGCGTGCCGGATGAGATTCCCGACCACACGCTGTCGGCAGACATCCTCCGCGACGGGCAGGTGTCCGCGGCGGACCTGGCGGTGGATTGCGGGTTCGCCGCCTCCAAGGGCGAGGCCCGGCGGCTCATCCGGGAAAAAGGCATCCGCGTGGACGGAGTCGCCCTGGAAGATCCGATGGGCAGCGTGACCGTCCGCTCCGGCCAGATCGTGCAGCGCGGCAAGCGGAAATTCGTCCGGCTGGTCGTCCCGTAGACCCGCCTTGCGAACCCAGACTCTGAACAGGGCTTTCAAATGCGTTTGATCACCAGTGTCAGCGGAATCCGCGGCGTCGTGGGGGAAACGCTTACACCGCACGTGGCGGCCGACGCGGCGGCGGCGTTTGCCGCGTTTGTCGGTGCGGGTCCGATCGTCATCGGTCGCGACAGCCGGCGAAGCGGCGACATGGTCAAATCCGCCGTCATCAGCGGACTGCTTGCCGGCGGGTGCGACGTGGTGGACGTGGGCGTCTGTGCCACGCCGACCACCGCCATGATGGTGAACCGCCACAACGCCGTCGGCGGCGTCATGATCACGGCCAGCCACAACCCCAAACCCTGGAACGGCATCAAGTTCTTCAACGCCGAGGGCTGCGCTCCGCCCAAAGCCGTGGCGGAACAAATCCTGGGCATGCTGGCGGCCCGCGAATTCCGGTTCGTGCCGACGGAAAGGGTCGGCCGATTGTCCAGCGATCCAACAGCCGTCGCGCAGCACGAGGCGGCCGTGCTTGAGGCCGTTGACGTGCCGGCCATTCGCCGGAGGAGCTTTCGCGTGGTGCTGGACAGCATCAACGGAGGCGGAGCCGTCGGCGGGCGGCGGCTGCTGGAGGCTCTGGGCTGCGATGTAATACACGTCAACGGCGAGCCCACCGGCGATTTCGCCCATACGCCCGAGCCGACGGCCGAGAACTTGGTCGACCTGGCCGAGCGGACGCGCGAGGTCGGTGCGGATGCCGGCTTCGCCCAGGATCCCGACGCCGACCGGCTGGCCATCGTGGATGAGGCCGGCCGCTATATCGGCGAGGAGTATACGCTGGTCCTCGCCGCCCGGCAGGTGCTCAGCCGGCGACGGGGCGACGTGGCGGTGAACCTCTCGACGTCGCGGATGATCGACGACCTGGTCGCCCGGTATGACGGCTGCACGGTGTACCGCTCTGCGGTGGGCGAGGCGAACGTCGTCGAGATGATGAAGCGGAAACGGTGCATCTTCGGCGGCGAGGGCAACGGCGGGGTGATCGACCCGCGCGTCGTGTACGTGCGGGACAGCCTGATTGGCATGGCCCTGGTGCTGCAGCTTCTGACGGATGAGGGCCGGCCGCTCTCGCAAGTTGTGGCCGATCTTCCGGGCTACGCTTCCGTGAAGCAGAAATTCGAGTGCAGCCCCGACCGGACCGAGAGAATCCTGGTGGCCGTGCGGAAAGCCTTCGCCGACGAGAGAATTAGCGACCTGGACGGTCTGCGCATCGATTGGCCCGACGGCTGGGTCCACATCCGCGGATCCAACACCGAGCCCATCATGCGTGTTATCGCCGAAGCCGGCGACGAGGATCGCGCCCGCGCCCTCTGCGCTCGCGTCCGCACGGTGGCCGATGCAGTGGAGTGAAGCACGGCGAATGACCACGCGGTCACGTCATCCCATCTGCGCCGCCGGCTGGTATCGTACGATGGTTCCGGCCGCGCTTGCGCTTCCCTTGTGGAAGCCATCGGACCGGGCAAACGGAGGACCGGCGTTTGGACCGTCGGCGCGTTTGATCCGGCGCGCGTCTCCCAGCCGTTCTGCCAATCGGCGCGGCCGATCTCATTTTGGAGGGTCGCGCCCTGCAGTTTGACGCGGGTGGTCGGCGTATGGGGCGGGGTTGTGCTTCCGATCCGGCTTTGCCCGCACGAGCTCGTTACTGCCTCCTCGGATGGCACTCTCCTGGAGATCATTCCGGGTCCGGAGGGTGTGCGCTGCCGTGACACGGGAATTCGGCCGGAATCCTTGAACCGATTCGCTTCCTCGGTTTTCACCCCAGGAACATCACGATGGCCACGTGTCCGAGGAAGATGCTGACCACAGCGCAGACAGGAATCAACAAGATTCCGATTACGACACCGCCGAAGCGTCTCCCCAGCGTAACCAGCATGACGGACAAATCGAGCCACCAGAGCACGAAGGGCGCCCCCAATATGCACAGGAACACGTCGTCTCCGCGGTTCCAGGGGTTAAAGACCCCCAAGTGCAGCATTCCCGAGTAGATGCCGATCGCGGCGCATGAGAGGATCAGATGGCTCGTCGTGAACCGCAACATGCGGCGAACCGTCCGGAACCGATACCGGCGATACGGTCCCGCGCCCGCCAAAGCGAACGGGCCGATGGCAATGAGCAGTTCGCAGAGACTCGCCATAATGACGATCACGGGGATGAGCATCAGCCAGTCCAGAGGCAGATCCCGGGCGTTCCTGACCGAAACGAGATACTGCGGGAACAAGACGAATGCGGCGCCCGTGATGTAGGCCAGCGCGTGGCAGGTCAGGCTGAAGGCCAGCGATGTCCGCGCCGAGCACGTGCGGGGAAAAGTGGAGGCGAAGCGGTCCGGCCGGAGCCAGACGCGCAGCGCCGTTCGCACAAATGCTTCCGGTCGGCCGAAACGTTGCGGCTCATCCCAGATGGGGACCGGTCGCGGCACGCCGGCCAGATCCCGCCGCAACTCGTCCAGGTCGAACGCCTGCCCGCACTCTGGGCACAGGTCGGACGGCAGCCCGGTCAGGTTGTAGTCGCACTTCAGGCACCGCAGGCCTTCGTCCCGGACGGGCGACTGGGCAGGGGGTTCATCGTGTGTATCGGGATTCATGCGACAGCGCATGATGCCCGGCGGTCCGACGGAAAGCAAACAGCCCTGCCGCCCGCAACTGGCTGGGGCAACAGGGCTGATTGGGCTGATACCCCCAAGGGGACTCGAACCCCTGTCTTCAGGATGAGAACCTGATATCCTAGGCCGCTAGACGATGGGGGCCGCCGGAAAAACCGGGCTGGCCTTTGCCGGCCAACTCGTCCCAGGATGCACCAAGCTTAGACGCTGGTCCGCGCGGAGTCAACCCTTCCCCGCCCGCACACTCATGCGGGAAAGGCCCAACTGCCCATCAGACGAGCACCGCGCCTAACCCACCATATCCATCCGTTGGCCCTGGCTGCCGTCCGGTGCGGCCGTGCCCAGCGACTGGACGGCCTGGGCCGTCGACAGCGTGCTGGACTGATGCTGGATCTGCACGACATTCGTTTCGGACTGCATGGACAGGACACTGACACTGGACAGCGTGCGGCCGAGCCCGGCACTGAGTATATCCGCCCCGCGAACCTGCTGGTTGCCGTCTTCCTGCCCGAGCAGGGCCTGCATGATCATCAGTGCAAGGATCATCCGCAGCAGTTGGTTGTTCTGCAGGTCGAGCCCCACGGAGCTCATCAGCGAATCCACCCGTGAGTACACCATCGTGACATTCGACGTGCTCATCGTGATGGACGCCACCGACTCGCTCTGCAGGCCCAGGGACTGGCCGACGCCGCTTGCTCCGGCCGCCGACTCGACCGTCGAACTGCCGGTCGGACGGTTCAGGCCGACGTTTGAAATCGAAACAGGTTGAATCGGTTCCACGCCTCTGCTCCCTCCCAAACAGGGTTACTCCGGACACAACGCTGACCGGCCAGGGATGCAAACTGGCATACGAAGTCGGAGGGCTGGGCGGAACAAGGTGTTATTTTCGTGTTCACAACGGGTTACGATTCGGGTCCGGCTTGTATGGGTCGGGAGGATTGGGAGGGCGTAGACCCCGAATGGTCGATACTATCGGGCAATGAGCTGGATTTTGTGGTAACGCCTTGAAAACAAAAGCGTTATGTTGATATCCCGGATGATGCTTCTGCGGTGGTGGCCGTTGGGCGTTTTGTTGGGCGGCGCGGTGCCTGGCCGGCGGGGTACGTCAGCCGGAGGTGTCGTCACGATGGCAAGGTTGCGGCGTGTGGGGGACAATCGGCGCGATGGGGTTTCGGCCCGTTGTGGTCGGTGCCCGGGGGTACGGTGAAATGATGGGCAGCCAGAAAGCGGCGTACACAGACACGGTGAAAGCCCCGGCGAAAGTCAATCTGTCGCTGCGCGTGCATGGGCGTCGCGATGACGGATTTCACGAACTGACCTCGCTGGTCATGGGGATTGATCTGTGCGACACGCTGCGACTGGCTCCGGGTCCGCCCGGTGAGATCCGGCTGCAATGCGACTCGCCGGACCTGCCGGTTGATGACAGGAACCTTGTGGTTCGTGCGGCGGGGCTTCTGGCCCGTCGGGCGGGCGCCGAGGCCGGCGCGCGGATGCGGCTGGAGAAGGCGATTCCCGTGGCGGCGGGCCTGGGCGGCGGCAGCAGCGATGCGGCGGCGGCGTTGAAGGGGCTTCGGCGGCTCTGGCGGGCGGACGTGAGTGATGGAGCACTGGCGGAGATGGGCGCGGAGATCGGGTCGGATGTTCCGCTGTTCTTCCATCTGCCGGCCGCAATCGTCCGCGGTCGGGGCGAGCGAGTGGAGCAGGTTTCGCTGGGCTGGTCGGGATGGGTGGGGTTGGTGTTCAGCGGGGAAGTGGTGTCCACGCCGGCCGTGTATGCGGCGCTGCAATGTGCGCCCGGTGTGCGGGTGGAGGACGACGGGAACATTGCGGTGATCACGCGTGGCACGACGGCGGAGGAAATCGGCCCGCATCTGGCAAACGACCTGGAGCGCGGGGTCTTCCGCGTGTGTCCTGCGATGGAACGGCTTCTGGGCCGGGTGCGGGATGCGGGCGGTCAGCCTGCCCGGATCAGCGGAGCGGGTTCGGTGGTCTACGCGCTGTTTGATGAGGCCAAAGAGGCCGCAAGCTGGGTGGAGACGATGCGGGCGCGGCGACTGGGCACAGGCGCGATGGCGGTCCGCGCGCCGATCACGCCGGGATAGACTTTCGGTCGGGTGGAACGCGCATGAATCTTTGCCGCGACGGGCCGCGCTCAACGTCGTTTGACAGCCTCCGCCCACTGGGCCTAGCATGGATGTCCATGTTCGGGGAAAGGGGAATTCGTGCATGACGCGTGAGCTTACGACTCTGGTCCAGGCGTTCCCGGGACACCACGTGTCGCTCATCGGCGACCTGATCCTGGATCAGTATCTGTATGGCGATGCGGAGCGCATCAGTCCGGAGGCGCCGGTGCCGGTGCTGCGGGCGGTGGAGCGGAGCGACGCGGCCGGCGGCAGCGCGAACGTCGCCGCCTGCCTGCGGGCGCTGGGTCTGGGCGTGACCTGCTGCGGCGTGATCGGCTCGGACCCGGCCGGCGCCCGATTGTGCGGCCTGCTGCGTGATCTGGGCGTGCAGGACGACGGCATCATCGCCGTGCCGGGTCGGCCGACCACAACCAAGACGCGACTGGTGGGCCTGGCTCAGCATCGGCACCGGCAGCAGTTGATGCGGCTGGACGAGGAATCGCGCGAACCGCTTTCTCCGGCAGACGCGGTCCGGCTTCGCGAGGCGGCGCGGCGGGCGGTGGACGCGGCGGACGTGGTTTGCATTGAGGATTACCGCAAGGGCATCATTACGGGCGAGTTGGTGCGGTCCGTTGTGGAAGCGGCGAAGCGGCGGGCGGCGCCCGTGCTGCTTGACCCCGCGTTGATCCCGGACTACGGCGATTATCGCGGGGTGAGCATTCTGACGCCGAATCGCAACGAGCTGTCGGCGGTGGTCGGCCGGCGCTGTGAAACCGCGGAGCAGGCGGCCGAAGCGGCGCGCGAGCTGTGCCGTCGACTGGACTGCGATGCCATCGTTGTGACGCTGGATCGGGACGGAGCGGTCCTGGTGCCGCGCGACGGCGCCGCGGAGCATATCCCCACGCGCCCGCGCAGCGTATATGACAACACCGGCGCCGGCGATGCCGTGCTGGCCATGCTGGCCGCGGCGATCGCCGCCGGCGCGGAGCTGCGCCAGGCGGTGAAGCTGGCCAATATCGCAGGCGGCCTGGAAGTGGAGAAGTTCGGCTGCGTTCCCATTCGGCGCGAGGAGGTGCTGGCCGAGCTGCGACTGGAGGACACCCGCCGCAACGGCAAGCTCCGCGGCGTGGAGGAGCTGACGGCGGAACTGGAACTGCACCGCAGCCGGGGCGAGACGGTGGTGTTCACGAACGGCTGTTACGACCTGTTGCACGTCGGCCACGTGGACTTCCTCGCGCGGGCCCGCGAACTGGGTTCGCTGCTGGTGGTGGGGCTCAACAGCGATGCCTCCATTCGCGCCTTGAACAAGGCGCCGGGCCGGCCCATCTGCAACCAGGCGAACCGGGCCCGCGTCATCGGAGCTCTGGAGTGCGTGGACTACGTCGTGCTGTTCGATCAGCCGGACCCGGACTGGATCATCCGGCAGATCAAGCCGGATGTGCTGGTCAAGGGCGAAGACTGGGCGGACAAGGGCGTGATCGGCCGCGAGTTCGTGGAAGCCCGCGGCGGCAAGGTGGTGTTGTTGCCGCTGGTTCCCGGCCAGAGCACGACGGCATTGCTGGAACGCATCATGGCCGTAACGGGCGTGCAAACGTAGCGCGCGTGCGGCAGGCCGAGTGTCACGTACGGGTGGATGGATCGGATTTCGCCGGACCCGCGGTCGCGTTCGGCGCGGGGCAAGAAAACGGGCCGGCGGACTGCGACGGAACCAACCAGCCCTGGCCGCCGCGGCGCCAGGGGGATGCTCGCTCATTGTGATTCACACAGACCCACGGAAAGGAAGCCATCATGTCCAGGATTCTCGTTGTTTACTATTCCATGTATGGCCACGTCGAGACGCTGGCAGGGGCCATCGCGGAGGGGGCGCGATCCGTAGACGGCGCCGAAGTGACGGTGAAGCGCGTTCCCGAGATCATGCCGCTTGACGTGGCCAGAAAGGCCGGCGCGAAGCTGGACCAGGCCGCGCCGTTTGCCTCGCCGCAGGAGCTGGCGGATTACGACGCCATCGTTTTCGGCACGCCGACGCGCTTCGGCAACATGGCCGCGCAGATGCGCAACTTCCTCGACCAGACGGGCGGGCTCTGGGCCAAAGGCGCGCTGGTGGGCAAGGTGGGCAGCGTGTTCACCAGCACCGGAACGGGAGGCGGCAACGAGAGCACCATCATCAGCTTCGTCATTACGCTGATGCATTATGGGATGGTCTATGTCGGTCTGCCCTATGCCTGCCCGGAACTGGCGGACGTCAGCGAGGCAAAAGGCGGGTCGCCCTGGGGCGCGGCGACCATCGCCGGCGCGGACAACTCGCGTCAACCCAGCGCAATCGAACTGGCACAGGCTCGGTTCCAGGGCCGTCATGTCGCCGCCATCACGCGGAAGCTCACGGCCTGAAGCGATTCTCGCTCGGCCGACGATTCACCGACACGGCGGCACGCCATTTGCCGCTGGAGGCGAGGGCTTGGCTACCGCTTCCGGCGTCAGGGATTGGTGAGGTTTCCGGTGAACAGGAGTGCCGTGCGTTCCGGCCCGGCGGTCCAACGGAACCCCGACCCCGCGCGGATTGTCAAATGACGTGGGTGTCTTGCGGGGGCCGACTGTGTCCGGTCAGGGCGGCGCGGATCAGCTTTTCGTCGTGGACGTGCCCCAGTACGGTGACCTGGTCCCATCCCTGCAGGCGGGTGCTCCCCTTGGGCACCACTACTTCCTGATCACGCGTGATCAGGGTAATGACGGATCCGGGCGGCAGCCTCAGGTCGGAGATCAGCGGGCCCGGCTCGCCCTGCGGTCCGGGCAGGTCCACCACGATCAGGTCCATATCGCTTTGGGCCATGGTGATCAATTCGAGATTGTACAGCGGCTTGGGGCGGGACCGGGTGGAGAGCTTCAGCCATCGGGCGACAACGCCCAACGTGGAGCCCTGGATCGCGACGGACAGAATCACCACGAAGAAAACCAGGTTGAAAATGTCCTGGCCTCCGGCCAACTTCGCCGTCAGCGGATAGGTCGCCAGAATGATCGGCACCGCCCCGCGCAGGCCCGCCCAGGAAATGAACAGTTTGTTCTTTGCTCCGAGCTTCATGCCCACCGTGCCCAGCCAGACGGCCACGGGCCGGGCCACGATGGTCAACACCAGGAACAGGACAACCCCCTGCAGCCACAGGTCGGCCCACTGGTGCGGGTAGACCAGCAGTCCCATCATGACGAACATGCTGGTTTCGGCGAGGGTGGACAGGGCCGACACGAAGTTCGTGACGCCCTGCTTGTGAACGAACGGCCGATTGCCCATCACGTGTCCGGCGATGAATACGGCGAGCATGGCGCTGCTTTCGATGATTTCGCCCAGACCGTAGACCAGCAGGACCACCGCGAACGACAGAATGTAGTAGTGGCCGCGATCCCGGGGGCGCAGACGATTGAACAGGCACGTCGCCGCGCGTCCGAGAAGCCATCCGAGGCCGATGCCGGCGGCCGCTTGCCAGAGAAAGGTGGGTACCACGGCATACCACGTTGTATTGCCGCTGGCAAAGGCCTGGACCGCCGCCAGGGTCAGCAGAATGGCCATCGGGTCGTTGGCCGCGCTTTCGATTTCCACGGTGGCGGAGAGATTGGGGAACAACGACTGGCGACGCAGGATGGAGAACGTGGCGGCCGCATCCGTGGAGGAGATGATGACCGCCAGCAGCATCGCCTTTTCCAGCGGCCATCGAAGCGCTCCCCACAGGACGAGGAAGGTGATCGCGGCCGTAAGGAGCACGCCCCATGTGGCCAATCCACCGGCCGGC
>JBPOIK010000059.1:0-3697 GCA_052034525.1 Planctomycetota bacterium | reverse complement strand
CTGCTTGTGTTCGACATGATGTTGTAAGGATTGTCCGGTGAAGGTAACCAAGTACGCCCTGGAGGGTCAATACATCGACATTTGGGTTTGCCAGGAGGAGCATTGGGTGGTTTCAAGCACTCGCTGCACACGTATATGTCATAGAGACCGCCTTGATAATGTCCCCATTCGTGGGTCATGGCCTCCAAAGACGATAGAGTTTCCAAGAATATCTGTCCGCCCGCTTTTGGAGAATACCTTCCTGAACAACTAGAAAGTGATCTGATAATCACAAGGTGAATGCCGTCCACCTTATCCCGGTTGCTCCACGTCTCCGAGGTTAGCCTATCTAGATCCGTTTTCTCGGTTATTGTGTTGAAGTCGGGTATTGCCCTGGTCGAGTCCGCATCCTTTCCGGTAAACCTTGGCACCGGGTCGTCATCTTCGAGGCTTGAATCAAGATAAAGCGCAGTTGGACAATGTACATCCTCGTCGTTCACCCTGTCGGCAAAATTGTAGGGGTTTGCTCCAAAGGTTTGATTATGTCCTTTCATTGGTCACCACACCGCACGATCCGAAAACCGTCCTCACCGCACGGCTTTCTTTCCAGCGTCTCCCTGTCGTCCCAGGCGCCCCCGAGCGCGGTCAGCGATAATGGACCGGTTTGGGCGTCTATGTGACACAGTTCGCTTGCGTTGCCGAACATGTCGAAGCAGCCCGACGGGCTGATCGTCGCGATTCTGTCAGCGCTGCTGCCGTTATAGAAACCAACAGGCGTCAAATATGGCAACAAGCGAAAGGCCAAAGGATTGTTGTCATCGCAATTGCAGCGACGTCCTCTTTCACGAACATCGCCAAGCCAGGGCGCCGCAGCTCCAGGTTCTTCACCGCGGGCTACGCCAGCCGCGGCACGCCACTCCTCAACAGTCGGTAGACGATACCCGCCTGAATCGGGGGCCACCAATTCGGCTGTCTCATCGGCGTGATCAATCGCATAGCACGTTGGCCTTCCTTCCATTTCACTGAGGGCGTTGCAGAACACCGCTGCGCCGTAATCATCGGTAAGAACGGGGAGATGCGCCGCCGATTGCCCGTCGCGAATGCGCAGTCTGATCTCTCCATCCACCACGGGCAGTTGCATGTACGGATCAAACGCCCATACCGGTCCCCAATCGGTTGGGCCGCCTTCGCGCTCAATCGCCGGTATTCTGCTGTTTTTCACGGCCCAGTTGACTGCCGCGGCAAACTGAGCGTTGGTTATCTCGTATCTGCTGATGAAGCATGTCTTACCGTTCTTACCGGTCGCGGGCTTAAGCGGTTCCAGTGGGAGTTTTACCAGATCCACTGCTGAGGAATCAGGACATATTTCTGTGCACCTTTCGGGATGCCTGGCCAGGCTTGATACCATTCTAATCATATCTCCAGAACAATCCCGGGCAGCCTTCTGCATATCCTCGTTTGGCTTAAGAAACACGAATGGCCGCCCGGCTGGTTGCGCATCGCGCGGGCTCTTAACAAAAACATGCAGTTCTCTGCCGATGGCATGCAAGACTATCATGCGTTCTGATGTGAAGATGCGAAGATCTTCTGCATTGTCCCTATATTCCGGCATGGGCAAAGCGCCCAGGATATTGCCTTCCAAGTCGCAGATCGCCACGCGGTAGACCAAATCGTCTTCCCAAACGTAGCGCCGCAGGAGAAAGAGAAGCATATCCTCGCCCGGCACCATCCAAAAGTGTTGTGGGATGTGGAAGTCTACATGCCCTGTCGGATCTTCGGGAACAGGGAGAGATATATAACGGACTTGGCGAGACTCAAGATCACTGCAGTACCATGCCAGCGTATGGTATTCATCCATAAGACTTGACCGGATGAGCGCCCGATGCAAGAGATGGTCATAGTCAAAAAAATCAACTTCGAACGTCTGCTCAGGAGTCACTTTGATGACCTGGTCTTTGTATTGTGCATAGATCGCCTGCGGACGGGGCCTATCTAAGTACTGCCAGCAAAGGAATAACGATGTGTCAACCGGGGTTATAGATGCGCCCGCTTCATCATGGAAGCTTGGGAAATCGTTCGCGTTCTTATCGCCTGCCACATCGAATGACGTTGCGTCAGCACCCCTTTCCCACGCTTCCGTGAGGGTTTCGCCTTCCCCGAGAATTGAGATTTTAAACCCTCTTGCCGGGTCGACTTTAGTCGTAATGATTGCAGTCGCACCCGCCCCATCGAAGGACACTGAAATACTGCCTCGTAAAGTAAGCGTATCTGTCTTCACAAAACTGACCGCGCGCGCTTCTTCAGCCGCCCAGATACCCAAAACGACTATAACGGCTGCCGGTAAACTCAATCGGGCTGTCTTGAAAACTCTCATGGTCTATTCCTCTTGCGCCAGGATTGTACAGCCCAGACCCAGGTACTCAAGAATTGCGTCGGCTATTCCTTCTGCCACCGCATCGCGAAAGTGGAGGGCTCTGTCTGCGCTTCCTGGAAGTCCATCTCCAGTCCATTTCGTCATGAAATTGGTGTTTCCCATCTCGTTGATCTCGATCAGGGCCGCAGGGATATCGCAGCTGAGAACACCATTCCCATCGTATGTTCCAAGAGC
This sequence comes from Planctomycetota bacterium, assembly GCA_052034525.1. GTDB lineage: Bacteria > Planctomycetota > Phycisphaerae > UBA1845 > UBA1845 > JAFGJQ01. The sequence goes on along the minus strand of JBPOIK010000059.1, from coordinate 1,110 downwards.
CCTGTCACTTAGCACACCAAGCTGAGCATCCTGTACGCCACCATTCTGGCCAGCAGACATACTGTAAACAGTTTGTGACGCTTCCGCATACGCCTGCCAACTCGAGGCAAGAACTCTTTCTGCAAGGGATCTGTCTGCGCTGTAATTGGCCTGTTTTTTTCCGTCTTCAGATGTGCCGCTTTGATCTTGTTCATGAACCAGAATGAGCATCTCTTCTGGCGATCGAAGACCTCCATTGAAATGAATGCTCAGAAATACGGTTCGTCTCACGAATCTGTGCAGCTTTGAGATGGACAAGCATGTGCCAAGTCGTGTATTTCCAGAGTTTTCCAAGGCTTTGGTTTCACGAGGCAAGGCACAAGCTTGTAGAGAGTATAGTTCGACAGACTCTGGGAGTCAAGCGGCACGTGGTGAAGCGGGTGTTTGAAGAGGGCGGAGGATTGATTGTGGAACTGGATGTGCGGGCTGGTTGGCGGCAGCCCTGCGGCACGTGCGGGACGTTGAGCCGAGTGCGGGACCGGTTGGCTTCCCGCGATTGGCGGCATGTGCCGTTGTGGGGAATTCCGGTAACATTACGTTACGCGCCGACCCGCCTGCGTTGCGGATCCTGCGGCAGGATTCTGGTGGAAGAGATTCCGTGGAGCCAGGGAAAATGCCGTCTGTCGCAGGGGCTTATCTGGCTATTATCGTCATGGTGCAAGCTGCTGCCCTGGGAGCAAGTGGGCAAGCTGTTCGGGGTCCATTGGAACACGGTGGCAACGGCGGTGCGACAGGCGGTGTCGTACGGGCTGGCTCACCGAGACCTGGGTGGCGTGCTCTACATTGGGATCGACGAAATCTCGCGCCGCAAGGGCCACGTCTACGTCACCAACGTCTACGACCTGAAACAGAAGCGTCTCATCTGGTCAGGCGAAGGCCGCAGCCTGGAAACCCTGAAGCGCTTCTTCGACGAACACGGCAACGCTTTGGAAGGTCGAATAAAGGGGGTCTGCTGCGATATGTGGCAGCCGTACATCGATATGATCAAACTGCGGTTGCCCGATGCCGTGCTCGTCTTTGACAAGTTCCACGTCGTGCAGAAACTCTTGCAGGCAGTCGACCAGGTGCGGC
>JBPOIK010000148.1:0-18345 GCA_052034525.1 Planctomycetota bacterium | reverse complement strand
CATTGGCGCCCGACGCATTCGACCAGGGACCGGCCCACACGGGAACCGCCGACACACACACCACACCGACAACCGCCACCATCGCCATTGCGTATCGAGAACCGAATATCATTCCCCACTCCTCTCTTCTCTTCATTCTCTTTCCGAGCCGCTTCGCACCGCCACCTGCGTGGCAGACCGCGCAACAAAAAAAGAGACAAACACCAACCGCGTGGTGTTTCTCTCTCAAATCCTCCCGATCCTTCCCCACCGCCATCGTTGTCGCTATGGGATTCAAACGATGGGGCGAACCCCTCAGGCGAGAACTCCCTCTTCTCGCTCCGATCTGGTTGTCATGTCACTTTAGCAGGTAATCCCGGTGCATTTCAAGAGCGGAGAGCCGAATTGTGCGCGTATTTTTAGTTGCGGGTACCCGCAGTGTCCGGAACTCTAACCTTCTGTGCCGAAAGGTGTTCTGATATGGCGACAAAATGCCCTGAGTGAATGGAGTATGCCTGCTTCGTTCACGCCATATCTCGTTCGTGCGGGGGCCATCTTTCTGCCTTGGACCCCGCCCCGGGGGGTCGGGTTCCTTTGACGCGATGTACCGGTTTCTGTATATGGTGGGGGCAATGCCGGGGATCGGGGTCGAAGCGTTGCGGCGCGGTCCTCCCATGCGGCATAGAGGTACGCGAAAGGTCCAGGCTCATGCATAGTGTGACCCAGTCAACGGTGATCGGATCGCGGAATCGAATTCTCCGGACTGCCCGATTCGCTGCCTTGCAGAGCCTTCTTCTGCCGGCTTCGTTGGCTTTCGGGCAGGCCGCTCCGACGACCCGTCCGGTCGCCGCGCCGCCGTCCACGGCACCGGCCAACCCGCCGATGCCCGACCTGAGCACGCTCGAGTTTCGCACGACCGCCTCGGGCCTCAAAATCTACGACTTCGCCCTGGGCGCCGGCGAAGATGTCACCTCCAACGCGTTCATCGAGTTTCGGTTCAAGGCCTGGCTGAATGACGGCACGTGGTGGCGGGGTACGGCGGAGACTGGACCGGGTGCCAAATTGCCGGTCCTGGGAACGCGGTTCCAGGGCTGGTCCGAAGGCGTCCGCGGGATGAAGCCGGGCGGACGGCGTCTGCTGGTCATCCCGCCGGAGCTGGCGTTCGGAGAGGGCGGGGCGCCGGGGATACCGGGCAATTCGACGATCGTGATGGACGTTGAGATCCTCAGCATCCTGGCGCGGATGACACCCACGAAGCCCTCGGAGCTGACAGAGACCCCCAGCGGGCTGAAATACGTGGATCTGAAGGTTGGCGAGGGCCCCTCTCCGAAGCCGGACTCTCTGGTCACCGTGAACTTCACCGGTTGGCTGGAGGACGGGACCCTGTTTGATACGTCCGCAGCCCGCGGCGTGCCGAATACCGTGCCCCTCGACAAGGTCATCGACGGCTGGCAGGAGGGGCTGGCTACCATGAAGGCCGGTGGCAAGCGCAAACTGATCGTGCCTCCCAGTCTGGGCTTCGGCGAACGCGGCGGCACACGAGTGCCGCCCAATTCCACTCTGATTTACGAAGTGGAATTGGTGTCCGTGCAGGAGCCACCCAAACCCCCGCCGGTTCCGCCCAGCGCAGTTGATGTTCCGCCGCCGCCGGTATCACCCCGGCCCGCCCCCTCCCGGCCCGAACCCCGGCAAGGCGATGGCATGCCGGAACTGCCCTGACTCGGCGAATCATTGTCGGCGCGCCAGCGGTTCTCCATCCGCGTGCGGCGACGGCGCCGGCCATGCCGCCTCCACGCGGCACCCACCACTCGTGCAGCGACCCGTCCGTCCCGGCCGCTCCCCGTACCGTGTGTCGTCCGGATCACCCGTTCTCTCCCGTTCCATGCGCTATACGCCCCGGCACGCGGGTTCTGGACCGTGAGAGAGCGCGCGGTTGCATTCACGTGTCGTCGATGAATAATTCGGGCTTATGCAACTGGTGATACTGGATTGGGCCGTTGTAATCGCCTTCTTCGTCCTGACGCTGGCTGTGGGTTTGGTCGTATCCCGACGTGCGGGAAGGAGTTCGGCGGAATTCTTCCTGTCCGGGCGGACCATGCCCTGGTGGCTGCTGGGCACGTCGATGGTGGCCACGACGTTTTCCACCGACACTCCGAATCTGGTAACGGACATCGTACGGCAGAACGGCGTGGCGGGGAACTGGGAGTGGTGGGCCTTTCTGTTGACGGGCATGCTCACGGTATTCGTTTACGCGAAGCTGTGGCGGCGTTCGGGCGTGACCACGGACATCGAGTTCTACGAACTGCGTTATTCCGGTCGGGCCGCCGCATTTTTGCGCGGTTTCCGGGCCTTGTACCTGGGCGTGCTGCTGAACATCCTGATTATGGCGGCCGTGTCGCTGGCCGCCATCAAGATCGGCCACGTGCTGCTGAACCTGACGCCCCTCCAGACCATTCTGATCGCCTCGGTGGTGACGGTCGTTTTCAGCGCCGCCGGCGGTTTTCGAGCGGTGATTCTGACGGATTTCGTGCTCTTCCTTCTGGCTATCGCGGGCTCGGTGACGGCCGCCGTGGTGGCGCTGCGGCTGGACACGGTGGGCGGCCTGGACGGGCTGTTCGCCGAGGGCCGGCTGCCGGACGATACGCTGTCGCTGGTGCCGATGTTCACGCGATCGGACGGCTCGAGCAACCTGGACACGTTGATCAAGCTGCTGGTCATCCCTCTGGCCGTCCAATGGTGGAGCGTGTGGTATCCGGGCTCCGAGCCGGGAGGCGGCGGCTACATCGCCCAGCGCATGCTGTCGGCCAGGAACGAACAGCACGCCGTGGGCGCGACGCTGTTCTTCAACGCCGCGCACTACGCGCTGCGCCCCTGGCCGTGGATTCTGGTCGCCCTGTGCTCGCTGTTGGTCTTCCCCCTGGACTCGCTTGCGGACCGCAAGGCGGCGGCGCAGGCGCTGGCCTCCCCCGCGATGGTCGCCCATGTCCGGCAGTGGCAGGCGGCGCCGGAGTCCGTCGACGAGGTCGTGCGGCAGAAGGTGGAGCGGCTGACGGCCCAGTCCCGCGGCCTGACCTCGCTGCGCGAGCAGTACCCGGACATTCCTCTGGACAAACTGGGACACGACCTGGCCTACCCGGCCATGCTGCGGTATCTGCCTGTCGGCCTGCTGGGCATGGTGGTGGCCTCGCTGATCGCGGCCTACATATCCACGATTTCGACGCACCTGAACTGGGGTTCCAGCTACCTGGTGAACGACGTGTGGAAGCGGTTCATCCGCCGCGCGGCCAGCGAGCGCGAACAGGTGTGGGTGGGGCGAGCATCCACGGTGCTGACGATGGTCTGCGCGGGATCGGTGGCGCTGTGGCTTCAGAATGCCAAGGAGGCGTTTGACATACTCATCCTGATGGGCGCCGGCACCGGCTCACTGTTCATCCTGCGATGGTTCTGGTGGCGGGTGAACCCGTTCAGCGAAATCACGGCGATGGTCGTGTCGTTTGTCGTGGCGCTGTATATGAAGTTCTGGAGCCCGGAATGGATGGGGCTCTGGAAGCTTCCCGTCAGTGTCGGCATCACCACCGCCGCCTGGATCGCGGTCACGTTGATTACCCCGGCATCGGATCCCGACGTCCTGCGGGCGTTCTACCGAATCATCCGGCCCGGCGGACCCGGCTGGCAACGCGTCATCGCGCAGGCCCGACAGGACGGCGAGTCCATCGCCGGCGTCGAAGAGGGCCGTTCGAACCTGGCCGCCGGCATTCTCTGCATGTTCCTGGGCTGCGTCGCGGTGTACAGCGCTCTGTTCGGCACCGGGTACTGGCTCTACGGAAAAAGCCTCCCCGCCTCCGGCCTCAGTGGGGCGGCGGTCGTCGCGACGTTTCTGCTGATGAAGTGCTGGAAGCGCGCCAGCCGGACCTGACGCACGCCGGATGCCCGGCGCGTCGCACCCCGGCACCGTCACAATCCGAACACGACGGCGGGCCCGCGTGCGCGTTCTTCGCGGCGCTGTTCAGTCGCACAACTGTTCGATGTTGTCGAGGTACACCGTGAACGGCCCCACGCCGCCGGTGGTGGTGAATGCCAGGTGTTCCAGGACTCCCTTGTTCGTCGCGGAGCTGAGCACGCCGTCGCCCGTGAAACCGAGGATCGGGTCCGTGGCCGGGTCGAAGACCAGGGTCTGCCAGACGCCGGGGTTGGCGGTGAGGAGCTTGCCCACCGGCGTGCTGGTGCCGATCTTGCTGGTGGCGCCCACCCATTCGATCGTCCCGCTGGTTCCACCGTACTGGCCGATGTCGGCCGTGGTGCCGGTCTCCCGAATGCCGAGGCTGACGCGGAGAGATCCGCTGTCCAGCCGCAGGCGAACGCGAATCGGCCGGTCCAGCCAGATGGTGGGGCTGGGGACATGGGCCGCGTTGTGCGTCGTGGCGCGGAGCCAGCGTTCAGGCGCCGCATCGACGAACTGCCACTGGAGCTTGTAGGCCTTGAGTCCGCCGAACGGAACCACTTCGTCGGTCACCTCGTTCACGTCCGGGGTGTCCGCCAGGTGGGCGGACGTGGATCCGGAAAACCGCGGATGAATGAAGACGACTTCCGCGCCCTTGGCGTATCCCTCGAAATCGCTGATGAGGCAGGTCGTCGGCTCGCCGGCGAGCAACCGCATGAAGATCCGGTAGTCCTCCAGATCCACATCCATGTCTCCGTCCAGGTCCGGGCTGAAATCTGCCAGGCACGAGTGGGTCGGCAGAAACGGCCGGTCCGGCCCGGACAGGCTCATGCAGACGCCGAGGATCCGGTAATCCTCCAGATCGATCACACCGTCGCGGTTCACATCTCCCGGGGCGGGCTCACAGTTGGCGAAGCGTTGCTCCAGTTCGTCCCACAGCTCCGGCCGGGCGCCGTCATATCCCAGCGCCCAGATGCCCACGCCCTGAAGCCCATGATCCTGCGCAAGCTGGTGTTTCAGACCCAGGCTCTGGGCGTTGTCGAACCACACCTGATGCCACTTCGATCCGTCGTTCCAGCGGAACCAGGGCGTCTGCGACACGGAGTCCCACAGCAGACCGTAGATCGCCGAGTTCGGTTCGTCGTTGTGGAATCGGGTGGAGCCGAGGAAATCGATCACCGACGAACGGGCCGCGGACGTGCTCGTCGTCCAATGGTGGCCGTAGTAGGGCAGGGCGAGAATCAGCTTTTCGGGAGTACTCTGCGTGACGGCGCCATACTGTGTCAGCACGGTGTTGGTGATGTTGTACGTTCCGCCGGTCAGCGGCGAATTGGGCCCGGAGGTGGTGCTCCAGCTCCCCCAGAAGGCGTAGCCCATGATCACGACGCCGTCGCAACTGGCCGCCAGTCCCGGCAGGTCCCATCCGCCGTAGTTCACGGCGGGACCGGCGAACGTGACTTCGCATCCCGGGATTTCGCTGTGAAGATACGCGGTGAGCTCCGCCATGAACGTGTTGATGTAATTCCGCCAGGCCCCGGAGCCCTCGAAGTCAATATTCACTCCGTCCGCCCCGCCGGCGAGCATCTGGTTCCTGATATTGACGAAGAAGTTGTTCTTGTACGCCGGCGTGGAGACCAGCGTCAGCAGCGAGCTGGTGTCGAAATTGGTGGCCACCAGGATCACCTTCACGCCGTTGGCGTGGGCGGTGTTGACCAGGCTGGTCCAGGGCCAGCCGTGCGTGTTGCCGATCGACCCGTTCGCATTCACCTCCACGGAGAAGCAGGCGATGTGGGAAAGCAGATCCCAGCGCAGATACGTCGAGCTTTCCCAGTACGGCAGATAACCGAACACCGTCGCGCAGAGGTTGTTCCGCAGGGCCGGCGGCTGCAAGGGGAGAATCGGTTCATCACCGGACCCCAGCAGGTCCGGTGAAGTCGGCGTATCCCGGTGGGCTTCCCAGTCGAGCTGGTGCAGGCCGATTGGCTCGGCCTCCCCGGCCTGCAGAGAGGCCGTCGCCAGGATCAGCACGCACAGTGCGAAAACATGCCTCATCAGCGCAATCGCTCCTTTCCATGCGGGTTGGGTACTGGATTGTCCCAGCGCATTAGCGTGGAAGCCGGTGCCTCTCTGTCAATTGTATCCGTCGGGATACGGCATGCCAACCGGGTTTCGGGGCCACGACCCTCCGATAACCCGGCGATGTACGCGAATTCACTTCGTTCCGGCCTTGAGCCTGGACGGGCGAGACGCGCACGCGAAGACGAGGCGACCCTTGCGGGATCGACCGGCAGGGCCGCCGCCGGAGGCTCTTGGCGATTGCGGCACCGCTGTCGCTACTGTGCCCGGATCGGAGTCATCCGGGTGGCCGTTTCGGGACTCGAAGCCGCGCGGACAGCCCGATCGGCCAGCACAAGCCAGGCGATCATGAGCAACGGAGAGAGTTGCACGCGCAGGGCCGCGCCAGCCGGCCCGCCCAAAGCCAGCCACACAAAACCCAACGTCGCGATGGTGACAAACGCAGAACGGTAATGGGTTTGACCCGCCGCGGCCCACAACACCACCGGCAACACGGCCAAGACCATGTCGTAGTGAAACAAGTGCGGACTGGTCAGAGCCGTCGCCATCATCAGGGCGGACAATTGCAGCGCGAACGTCGGCGATTGCGGACGCCAGGGCCCGCGCCATGCTCTGGCCAGCACAACCAGGGACGCCAGGCAGGCCGCGACGGCCGCCGCCGTCATCCACCGTGCCGGACACCAGCCGCCGCCCAGCAGTGCGAAGAACCCGCGCCAGGAATGCTGTTTCCAGACGTCGAAGCCGTCCGCGTGCATCAGTTGCATGATTTCGCCGCTGAAGGCCAGATACGCCCGGAGCGATTCGAATCCGGTCGTGAGCGCCGTCCACGCCAGCGTCAGCCCGGCGCCCCAGGCAAACCCCCCGAGCGCCCGCCATCGCCGCTTCCACAGCAACAGCCCGGTCGGCAGCAGCAGAAACTGGAATTTGAAGCCCAGTGCCGAGAGCACCAGGCCGGCCCATCCGTCGTGCCCCGTCATCAACAGCGAACAGAAGCCGGTGAGCACCAGCAGGGAGAAGAAGCTGTTCTGTCCGCCGGCAAGGGCGGCGAACCAGGCCGGCACACAGACAGCCAGCAACACGGCCGTCCGCCACGCGGGGGGCGCAAGCCATCTTCGCCAGAGTCGAACGGTCACGCAAAACGCAAGCAGCGAAGCCGCCCACCAGAGCAACAGCGACCGACCGTAACCCAGCCGTGCCGGCCACGAGAGCAGCCACGCGTAATGCGGCGGGTTGAGATACAGGCAGGTTCCCCGCCATTGCGGATTCACCTCGCGCATCCACGCGCGCTGATACTCGCTCTGGGCAGCCGCATCATAAAGGCGGTTCGTCTGACCCCGGGCGACCCGGTCGCCGGCCATGAAAAATGCGAAGTAATCCTGCCCCACGATCCGCCCGTCCGGCTCGATCCAGCGGTCGGAGCGGGCCAGCCGGACGCCATAGATCCCGACGGTAACCAGGAGCAGCAGCAGCGGATAGCGGCGTATCCGTTCCGGCGTGAGCAGGCGAAACACATCCGGCCGGGGGCATCTGGATGCGGAACCAATCGCACGGACGAACGACACGGCGTATTCCGTTCACACTGTGGCACCGGCCCTGTGGGAAGTCTTCAGCCCTTGCGGCGACGGAGTCCCCGCGAGCCATCCAACGCGCACGAGCGACCCCGGGCCGGTCCCATGTCCATCGGCACCCTTGGCCGGCCGCCGCAGCAGCCTTCGCCGCTCGTGCAAACCCGGAACGGGTTATCGGGTCTGGCGCGTACGACCAGGTCCATCGCGCCAGGGTCGGGCCTGCGACGCTCCCATGATGGTCATTAATGGATGGGCCCGGGGGGGCTGATCGATGTCGTGTTCCGGATGGAGCACCGGGCTGACACAACCGGAGGTATCGAGATGGTACGGCAGCAGGGCCGGTCCGCCGAGGCGCAAAGCAGTACTACGCGCAATGTCCGGCGGGCGGCAAATGGAGTGTTGCCGCGGTGCAGGCGCGGCATCGCCTTATGAGAGGATCGGTCCGGCAGCGAGGGGCTACGGAGGAAAATAGACTTGTGTAACCTGCCCGAGGTAGCGGGCCTCCTGCCCTTCGGTGCGGGTCATCAGATCGACGCGCACGATTCCGCCGGGAACGTTCGGATTCGTATAGACGGTGACGGTCGGCGCGGTTCCCCATTCCTCATACGTGCCCTTGGCCCGAATGGTCTGAACGCGACAGGCATACGCCTGGTCGTCGATCGAAAGCATCTGTTCGTCCGGTTCCTCCGTAAGGATGCTGTCGGGCGCCGTGAAGGGGTGTTCGTCCGAGTCGATACGGGCCATCACGACGAACAGACGATGCACGGGTGGTGTGGTCTCCTCCTGGTTCACCAGCACGAACGTGCGTTCGAGCATGAGCTTGTCCGGCTCCACGGAAACGAGCGTCTCGCGGATGCGGATCGGTTCGCGCCAGGCCTCCTGGATGTGGAACCCCTCCAGAAGGGTCCATGTACCCGGTGCAAAAGACGCCCAGCGCTCGTAGTCCGGGTTGGGCACCTGGGCCGGGGCGAACCGCGCCTCGGCCCCCGGGCGGAGGGCCCGGCCCATGACCAGCGGAGCAACCACCGCCTGCACGAACCGGGCGTTCACCACGTCCGTGTGCCCGCCGTGATAGCCGTACTGTGTGAACTCTTCCTCCCAGGGAACGTCGATGATTTTGGCATACTGCTGCCGGATTTCAGCGCCGGCCGACGCGGGCCATCGAACCCCGTCCATACCGATGGTGCCCGCGAAGGCGGGTTCCCGATCGGCCGTTCCGCTCAGCGGCACCAGAAAGCGAAGCACCGCGTCGTTGTCGGAGCTGAAGACGAACATGTGCCGATCCACACGTTGCAGCGCGGCTGTCAGATCGTACGTGGAGCTCAGGGAGCCCGCGAAAAGGAAGACGTCTCGAACGTGACACGACGCCGGCAGCGCCTCCAGGGCATATACGCAGATGGCCGTGCCGGCCGACAGGCCCATCAGGGTGATGGGGGCGCCGGGGTGAGCCCGGGCGTACTGCTGGATCTTCCGCGCGAGTTCATCGGCCTTGCGGCGCTTGTACTCAACGCGGGTGGCCTGATCGGCCGCGGCGCCGAGCCCGGTCTGCCACCGGAACATCTTTCCGGTGCCGGGGTAGCCCGCCTGCTTCATGCCTTTGCGGATGCCGCCGCTCCAGTTGCGCAGCACGGAGCCGCCGCCCGCCCCGTCGCAGTAGAAGATGCAGCCTTCCTTCAGCCGGGCTTCATGGCCCGCCCAGGTGGTCCGGCAACCGCCGGCGACCGGGATCGCGGCCAGACTCAGCCCGACGAACACGGCGCGAACGCTGCGCCGACTGAAAACACGAGTGTTGTTCACGGAAGCGCCTCCGAACGACAGCCATGGTTGCGGCGCGGGTGATTATGGGATTTCGCGCGGACCTGTCCAGCCGGGGCCGGCGGCAGCGGTCGTCATGCGGTTGCTCCGGACATGATGGATGAGTTGCGTGCGCAACAGGCTTCTATACCGGGAATTGCATCGCGGATGACGCGGAGTATAGGTCGTGCGGGAGAGGGAAGGAGGGCAGGGCTTCTGCCCTAAGGAAGCGCCACATTCTGCCGATGAGTTTATCTGACCCGCACGTGCGGCGCGATGCTTGGCGTCGCGTGGACAGCGTGCGAAGCAGCTTCGCGATAGGACGGCCAGGAGAGGCCGTTCGGGTGGGCGCTCCATACGGGCGTGTGTCGCATGCGAATCGGGCAATTGACCATCTCTGGCGTTCGGGACACCTTCGATTTCTCGCCGATCGCGTGCGAGGATCCCAATGTGCTCGTGCTGGCGTTCGGGGCGGTGGAGCATTTCGAGCGTCCCGAGCTGGGGCCGGTGTTGCGCAGCGCGTTTCCGAACGCGGCGATCGTCGGCTGCACCACGGCGGGTGTGATTACTGACTCGAACGTCACGGATGATTCACTCACGCTGACGGCCATCCGATTTGATGCGACAGAAACCCGAACCTGCTGCGAGCCGGTGCCCCAGATGCAGGAATCCGCGGATGCCGGTCGGCGCCTCGGAACAGCCCTGGCGGGACCGGATCTGCGGTATGTGCTGGTCCTGGGGGATGGTGTGGGTGTGAACGGAGCGGCGCTGGTCGAGGGGCTGACGGCATGCACGGATCCGACCGTGTCCATCTCGGGCGGATTGGCCGGTGACGCAAGTCAGTTCGAGCGTACGTGGCTCGTGCACAACGAAACGGTTGAGACCAAGGTCGTAGTGGCAGTGGGGCTATACGGGAACGCCCTGCGGGTCCAGCACGGATGTGCCGGCGGCTGGACGGTGTTCGGTCCGCGGCGCAAGGTGACCAGAAGCCGGGACAACGTGGTCTACGAAATAGACGGTCGGCGCATTCTGGACATGTACGAGGAGTACCTGGGCGAGGAGGCGAAAGACCTTCCGGGATCCGGTCTGCTCTATCCGCTGGCCATCCTCTCGGAAAAGCGCGAAGAGACGGGGATCATCCGCACGCTGGTGGGAATCAATCGGGAGGAGGGGTCCGTCACCTTCGCGGGAGACATCGTCGAAGGCAGCGTGGTCCAGCTCATGTGTGCGGAGGAGAACGAGCTGATTGAAGGAGCGGCGCTGGCGGCGTCCCAGTGCCGCATGGGTGAACCGGCGGGGAGCGACGCGCTGGCGCTGCTGATCAGTTGCGTCGGCCGGCGACTTCTGCTGGGCGGGCGGGCTTCGCAGGAGGTCTCAGCGGCGGTTCGGACGCTGGGGCCGGGACTGCGGTACACGGGGTTCTACTCCCACGGGGAGATCAGCCCGGTACAGCCGTCGGGCCGGTGTGAGCTTCACAACGAAACCATGACCGTCACGACGCTGTGCGAGGCGAACGCCTGATGTCGAGCGAGGTTCCACATCGGATCGCGGACCTGTTTCTCGCGGCGGATCCCGACCAGAGTGAGCGGGCTCTGTTGGAATACCTGGACGGCGCGACGCCGGCGGACGTCCTGTCATTGTTTCACGAGATTCGCAACAGACACATTCAGTTGTCGAAATCAGCGAACCGTGTTCGGCGAGCCCTGCGGATCAGCACGCAAGAGGCAAACCGGGCGAACGAGGGACTCCTGGAGGAGATCGCCGAGCGCAAGCAGATCGAGGCGCATCTGTAGCAGGCCAGAGACGCCGCCGAAGCGGCCACGCGCGCCAAGAGCGAGTTTCTGGCCAACATGAGCCATGAAATCCGCACGCCGATGACGGCCATTCTGGGCTACGCGGAGGTGCTGCTGGAGGAAGGGCAGCTCGACGGGGCGCCGCCGGAGCGGGTGGAGGCGGCCCGGACCATTCGGCGAAACGGCCAGTATCTGCTCAAGATCATCAATGACATTCTGGATCTCTCCAAGATTGAGGCCGGGCGCCTCACGATCGAACGCGTCCGCTGTTCGCCCTGCCAGATTGTGGCCGACGCGGCGTCGATGATGCGCGTTCGTGCCGACGCGAAGGGGCTGCCGTTCGAGATCGAGTACGACGGGCCCATCCCGGAGACGATCGAAACCGACCCGATCCGTTTGCGACAGATTCTCATCAACGTGATCGGCAACGCGATCAAGTTTACCCAGGCGGGCCGGATTCTGCTTCGGGTCTGGCTGGCGGACGATCCGCACGCCCCGATGATGCATTTTGAAGTGGCGGACACCGGCATAGGCATGAACGTCGCGCAGATCGCCGCGCTGTACCAGCCGTTCATGCAGGCGGACGCGTCCACCACGCGCCGGTTCGGCGGCACGGGCCTGGGCCTGTCAATCTGCAAACGGCTGGCACAGGCGCTGGGCGGGGACATCGTCCTGGTGGAAACCGTCGAAGGAGGGGGAACGCGGTTCCGCTTCAGCGTCGCGACAGGACCGTTGTGCGGGGTGAATCGCATCACCGACCCCCGATCGGCCACGACGGTCGCGGGCACGCCGACCGAAACCCATTCGCACATCAATGACCTCGCGCTGGACGGATGCCGCATCCTGCTGGCGGAAGACGGCCCGGACAACCAGCGGCTGCTCTGCCATGTGCTGCAACGGGCGGGCGCGCAGGTGACCGTCGTGGAGAACGGTCGGCTGGCCGTCGAGGCCGCCGTGGCGGCCTGCGACGCCGGCGAGCCGTTCAGCGTGATTCTGATGGACATGCAGATGCCGGTCATGGACGGATATGAGGCCACCGGCTATCTGCGCCGGCAAGGTTATACGGGGTCCATCATCGCGCTGACCGCGCACGCCATGGAAGGCGACCGGGAGCGATGCCTTCGCGCCGGGTGTGACGCCTACGCCGTCAAGCCCATCGATCGCAAAACGCTCATCGAGACGATCCGCCGGCAATTGATCCCCGTCGAGGCGCTGGACGCTCACTGATTCTTCCGCACGTGCCCGCCGGGCGTGCTTTTCCCTTCCATCGCGTAGGCTCGCCCGCGACGGCGGTGAGCGGGGACGGATCCATTTCACGCGTGGCGGACGGAACCCCGGGGGAAGACGCTGGCGGCCCGTCTGGGTCGCTTCCCGCCGCCGTCAACAGCCCCGGACCGGCCGCGTGCGGCGCAGGAGGGCGGCGTACTCTTTCTCGATCTTGCTCAGCCGGCGATGCAACACGGCGTCCGTGCCGGTGTAAGGCCGTCGGGCGGTGGCCAGTGCGACAAACCACTTCACGAGACCGGAGAAATCCCGGACGCTGATGTATTCGGAGCCGATGCGGCCGGTGCGCGTGTTCATGTTGTGGTAGTTGCCCAGGGCGACACAGATGCCCGTGGCCTGGTAGCCGAACTGGCAATACGCGGTGGATTCGCAGGTGCCGCCGTCCATCAGCTTGCGCTGGTAGCGGAAGGATTTGTCCGTCTGGCGCAGATCCTCCGCGACGGCTTGGCAGTAGGTGGTCGCGGGAGAATGGAAGGTCGTGGCCTTGTCGCCCACTCGCAGGATCGGACCGTCGCCCATCCGGGCGTCGGCGCGCTCCGCGCTGGCCTCGACGGCCACCACAATGCAGCGATCGGGGATGGTGCGGGCACGACAGGCCGCCATGGCCCCGACAAAGCCGACTTCTTCCGCCCGAGTGAACAGGAAATAGGCCTGCGTCCTGGCACGTGTGCGAGCCAGTTCCTCCAGGCTGCAGAGCATGGCCGCCACGCCGACCAGGTCGTCGCAGGCCCGGGCATACAGCCGGCCGTTGCGCGCCGCGGCGTCGGGCAGGTCCCACATGCCAAGCGATCCGGCGGGAACGGGCGCCGGGACGTCGATCTGCGCGGTGGTCACCCTGCGGGCTGCGCCTTTCCCAACAGTCCGGATGGATCGGATCCGGCCCCGCACCCACTGATCATTCACACGGAAGCGGACACGGGCATCGTGGAAATACTCCGGCCTGACGCCGCCGCGCCAGACGGCCTCAAGACCCCGTGCGCCGCGGGAGCGCTCGGCCACGAAGCCAGGATGGTCGGTGTGCGCCGTCAGGCATACTGGACGGGCTACCCGGGCGGAGCCGTGACGGTAGCGCACCAGGGTGTTCCCCGCCGAATCGCACCGGAGGTCCACCCCGGGCAACGTCCGGCAGAAATCGGCGATCCAGGAATGAACCCGGGTTTCCGCGAACGGCGCGGTGGGCAGCGACAACACGTCCAGCGCTGTCTTCCGGTGCGCGGCCCGCAGCATGGAAACTCCGTCGTCGGTCAGGTTACCCGACTTTGCTTTTCAGGACCCAGAAGGCGAAGAAAACGATGATCTCCAGGGACAGCACAATCGTCCCCAGGAAAAACCCGACCCACGAGCGCCGCTGGCGCTCGTTGCGCCGCTGCCCGGCACTGTTGATGCCAAGCCCTGCTCCGATGATCGCCAGCCCGATCGTGCCCGCCACGCCAATCAGCACCGCGATCTGGAACATGGCGTTTCCAAAGACGATCATCCTCAGTTCGGAGTCCCAGTTGCGTGCCAGGAGACTGGCGGTCGCAATCAGCCCGATCACTGCAAGGCTCGAGCAGATCACGGACCAACCGGCCTGTACGTCGTATCGTCGAAGGCTTGCAAACGCCACGGGCGGCACCTCACTCGTAAAATGGTGACCATTCCGATTCCTGCCCGGGCCACCAGCCGCCCGGACCACCAAACACAGACGGGACACCCCCACTATCCTAGCTCAGACCGGCATTTGCCGTCCAGCGCGCGGACGGCCGGTCAGGCGGCCGGGCCTTCAGGGCGGGGGGAATCGGCCGGGTTATCGGGCGGTTGCGCGGACGGCGTCGAGCTGATCACCTTGACGGCATCGCCGCTGGCCGCATATCGCCCGGCCGTGGATCGCTCCTGACGAACATTCGTGACGGCGTTGGCTCCTTTGAGTGCCGCGACGGCTTTGAGTCCCTCCAGGGCCTCTTCCGGACGGCTGAACCCGTCGACGAAGACGGCTTCCACCTGCTCCACAACGCGATAGCCGGCGATGTCCGCCGTACTGGACGTGGCCAGGATTTTCTGGGCCTCCCGTCGACGTTCGGAGGCCAGTCTGTGCGGGCCGGCGTATTTCTGCAGATTCGGATGCAGCCGCACGGGGCGCGAGTCGCGGCGGCGGCGCCGCCAGCGGCGAACGGACCACCGGAACACGCCCAGCAGGATCAGCAGAATCCCAGCCGTAAAGAACAGATGACCTTTGACCCATTCCATTGTGCGTCAGGTCCTGCCAGTCTGCGGCGATCGCGAGTCTACCCGCCGACCCCGATAGGTTGTTCCCCGCCAGACGGTGCGGGTGGCGCCGCCCAGCTTGAGCATGGCGTTCGCGAGCATGCCCAGGCACAGCACCACTCCCAGCACGTACCCGAACGACCAGGCGGGGTGACTGCGGACCAGCCGGTAGAACCGCACCATCACCGTCTGCTGCACCAGAATAACCGCCGCCGAGACGCCGGCCACGCTCCACCAGGGCCGCGCGTGCGACACCGCCGCGCCGACCGCCGCCGCCAAGAGGGAGAGCCAGGGCAGAAGGCTCATGACGGCCAGCAACGCCATGCTGAGGGACAGGCGGGGGAACGTCCCGAAACAGCCGTAAAAAATGCGGCTCCAGCCGCGCCAGGTCTGTGCGAACGTGGAGTACATGTGGGTGACGTACAGATCATCGTTCTGGATCACGTTCAGCCGAAGGCCCAGGGACTTCGCGATGCGGGCCATGTGCATGTCTTCGTTGACCTCGGCCTTGACCCGATCGTGCCCGCCGATGCGCTCGTAGCAGCTTCGCTTCATCAGCATGAACGCCCCGTTGGCGTACGCGGCCCGGGATTTCGGGTTGTTCACCTTGGCCGGCCGGAACCAGAACACCATGATGGCGGCGCAGACCGGCTGCAGCAGCTTCTCCCAGAAGCTGCACGTCTCCAGCACGGGCAGCACAGACAGGAAGTCCAGGTTGCGATCGAGGGCCTCCCGCACGGCCACCGAAAGGGTGCGTCGCGACGTCTGCCGGCAGTCTGCGTCGGCAAAGCAAAACCATTCGCCGGTGGCGGCCGCCACACCCTCGCGCATGGCGTTGTTTTTGCCGAACCAGCCTTCGCGCAGTTCGCAAATGGTCAGGACCTTCAAGCGGCCGTTCGAGGCCGTGTGTGAGCGGATGTCCTCGAGGATGGCCGCCGTGCGGTCCGTGCTGCGGTCGTTGATGATGATGACCTCGTAATCCGGGTAATCCTGGTCCAGCAGCGAACGAACGCAATCGGCGATGTTGGCTTCTTCGTCCTTGGCCGCCACCAGCACGGAGACGCGAGGCGCCGACCGCGGCGGTCCATCGTGCGATCGCGAGGAGAGAACTCGCTCCGTCCGCCGGGCCCGGTTGATCTCGAAATGGCGAGAGAACCAGATCAGCCCGATCAGACCGAGAAACACGATCCAGACAAGAAAGGCTGTCGGCATGAACTCTTCGTTTCCTCGCGCTGTGCCCGGCGTCCCCGGGCCGGCGGCCGACCGGACCGCCTATTCCGCCAACTCGTCACTCTGGGACACCGAATCTCCGTCGGGGGCCGCCGGAGGCGGCGCCGGAGCCTCGACGGCGGGGGGCGCCGGGCTAGGGGTCTCGTCCCCCGGCGAGGGCGCCTCCTGGACATATTCTTCAACCTCCTCGATCTGCTCGTAGTCCGTCAGGTCCACCGCCCGGCGAAGCAGGAAGTAGATTGTCGTGCCGGCCGAGAAGAAGTACGACACCAGGAACGACCAGACCAGCCCGATCAGCAGGCAGACCCAGATGAAGATCAGCAGCCCGCTGATCCAGTCGCCGCCCTGCCAGGCGACGGCCGGAAACGCCGGGCCCAGGAACTCGTACGGCCAGATGGCCTCGAGCTTGGCCAGCTCTTCTCCGTGGATGGTCCGAGAGGCGGCCGCCGCTCCGATTCCCACGCACTTGTGGGTCGCCAGCAGCGTCAGATGCGCGAAGAAGTTCACTACCAGCCAGCATACGGCCCCATACACGAACGCCACCAGGCCGTACCACGCGGCCCGCCATGGTCGGGTGTACACATAGTGAAAACCGGTGGCGAACGCATCGAAGCTGCTGGACCCTTCGACGGCGATCGCCGGCCAGAACAGGACGCCGCCCGCGCTGAGACCGACCAGAAGCACCGCGATCGCCAGCCCGCCAATGAGGGCCAGGAAGAAGAACAGCCCGCCCAGGATGTCGCCGGCCCAGGGAATCGCCAGCACCAGCCCGCCCACGAGCAGCAGCAGGCCGACAAAGACCATCCCGATCACCGGAGCGATCGGGGCCAGGAGGAATCCGCCCCAGTAGTGGCGTTTGACGAAGGCAAAAGACTCTCGCGGGTTAATGCTCTCGCCGCGGGCGAAATCCACGGCGGCCATCCGGCAGATCATCCCGCCAGCGCACGACCAGATGAGCAGAAGCCCCGGGAAAAACAGCAGCGAAAACCAGGGGTGGTATCGCAGCATCCAACGCGTGGCCCGGCATATGCCCCCGATTTCGAGCACTGTGTCGGCCGCGGGAATCGGGGATTTCACGATGGTGTGGACCCGCCCCCGCAGGTGACGGGAGTAGACCTCGTAGATGCCGGCACGGCCTTCCTTCTCCTGGAAATGGATGTCCAGTGTCCTGGCGGTCGAGTAGGCGGCGATGACCTCGGGGTCCACTCCCTTCTTGGCCCCGATCCAGATCCGGTCGAGCAGGCTGCCCCAGACCAGCGTGGCCACCAGGCCCAGCAGGGCCACCAGAATCTTCCCGGGCTGGCGCGCCATGCGGAACGCCCCGAAAATCTTGACGCAATCGGCACCGGGGAACCTCTCACAAGGACTGACGGTAGTGGATGCGTCCGACATGACAACCTCCTTGCTGGCCCCGCGTTGCGAAAAACCAAGCGCGGGTGGCGACGGAACGAGCGCATGCCCTCCGGGTGGCCGGCCGCCGTTCACCTGCGGAAGGCGCCGTACGGAGGCTCGGGCCGGCTTCACCGCGCCGGGGGCCGGCCGGAGCCGATCACCATTATAGAATCCCCCCAACCATCGGCAACAGCCCGCGTTGCGATGCGCGGCACGGCCGGCGCACCCAGCGGTCCGCCGGGACCCGCCGACCGGAACCGTCCACTCCCGCCGCCTGGAAGGCCGAACAACTCGCCCGCTTCACCCCCGTTCCCGCTTCCTGCCCCCACGCGCCGCCCCCCGTCCACTCACACCAACCAAATGGTGCCGGTGTACACGATCGAGCCTTTACCGAGAGCCAACATCGCGACGACCGGGCCGCGTACCGCGCGGCGCCGGCGGAGGTCGGTGTAATCCGGCGTTCGACCGAAGAAGAACCACCTGCGGAGTCTGTCTTGGCTTGACGAACGGGGGCCAACGGGTGACCCGTTTCTCCCGGGGTTAGTAGCCAGCCCCTCCTTCTTCGAGTTCCAGGTATCTGACCACCGCACGCACGATACTGTCGCCGGTGATCTCACGCACGAGGGCGAGTGGACCACCAACAGTGAAAACATCATTGAATTCGGGCGCATACGGATTTCCCTCGCACTCCACTGCGAAGACCCACTCCGCAAACTCCTTGGCCAGAATTTTGAATCCACGCATCCGTCCGTCGCACGTGTGGACCCGCACGTTCGCGTTTATAGTGAGATCCATCACTTCGCTCCCTCTGTCCATCTCGATACGTTCCAAGAGCGGGCTATTGCCGTGGGCAGTGTGACGAATCGACCACTCCTGCAGACAGGCGTCGACGGCCCGTTGCAGCCTGCGAACAGCTTGGAAGGAGAAAACGGGACATCACTGATATTGACATCTGAGGCGGTTTCGGTCGGCTGCGGGTCATGCCCAGGACCGCACGAGCCGTCGAGGCGGGGACCGTCTTTCACGTGCTGAACCGCGGGAACGG
>JBPOIK010000153.1:0-3882 GCA_052034525.1 Planctomycetota bacterium | reverse complement strand
ACCCCGCCGACGTAGTAAGGGGTGAAGAGATGCGGAAACCAGAACCAAGACCAGAGAGCCAATCATCCTCCTCCTGACAACCTGTTCCCGACCGAAGCGTCGCGGTGGCCCACAAGACCACCGCGACGTTGCTTTGGGGAACTCCCCGTTCAATTCACCTCAAAAATAAGGGCTAACACTTATTTTCCGCTCCCATCCGTCGAGTCTAACGGCTACCATGCGCCTCAGGTCAGGACACTTGGCACCGGTGCCACCCGCGCTTGTAACCCGATGTCAACGGAGGGTTTGACGCATGACACCCAGATCGTACACTTCGCTTTCCATCACGCGACCCGAAGACCTGCTTTTTGGCCGGGCGCCGCGACCACGAAGCTCCTGCGGGCGGCATGACGCCCGGATTCCGCAGTGTGGGGCAGCGCCTACGGCGGACGAGCCGGGCGCCTTCATTATCCGCGTGGTCGGGCCCGTCAGTTCGAATGGTTCGGGGCCAGGTTCGCCAACAGGAGTTCCAGCCGCGCCCGGGTGCCGGGCCGCACGATGAACGCCAGGCGCGGGGGCAGATCCGCGCGCGGCGCAGGCCGGACGGTCACGGCATGGGAGGTGGCGTCCAGATGCTGAAGACCGGCGGTCGTCCGGAAATAGCCTTTGGCCCGGTACAGCGCGTCCGAAAGGCCGCGCAGGGCGGAAGTCAGCACGTGCGCGTCCAGAGGACGGTCGAGGGCAACGGTGATCACCTCATAGTTGGGATCGGCGCAGAGGGCATATCGCCCGTCCAGCGCAGCGGCGCCGCGCGGGGCGAAGAGGTCGATGTCCGTCACGCAGAAGGACGTCCGCACGATATCCAGCGACGCGTTGATGGCGCGCAGCGCCCGCTCGGTCGCCTCCAGCTTCTCCGGCGGATGCAGATCCGTCTTGTTGAGCAGCGCGACGTCGCTGGCGGCGATCTGGGCGCTGAGATTCGGCAACGTCTGAACGAGGGTCGCGAACGTACCCGGATCCACGACGCTGACGATGCGGCCGAGCTGGAAGGGTTCGGCCAGCCGCGTCTCCTCCAGCATTCGCGGGACCACGCCGGGGTCGGCAATGCCGCTGGCCTCGATCACCACGCCGTCCACCGGCGTATCCGGGTTGGCGGCGCGTTCGGCCACCGCACGCAGGTGGCGGATGAAATCCGTGACCAGGCAGCGGCAGAAGATGCTGCCGCCGACCACGCAAATCAGATCGTCAGGCGAGCACTCGATCAGCGGCCCGTCCACGTCCACGGGGGCGAACTCATTGACCAGAAAGATCAGCCGTCGGTCTCGGTGTGTGCGCACCACGTGCCGCAGGAACGTCGTCTTCCCGCTCCCCAGAAACCCCGTGATGAGGGCCAGCGGGATCATACCGGAAGCTCCTCGATGGCCGATTCCAGGGCCTGCGTGAGCGTCGTCGCGTCGGGAATGATCGACGCGAATTGAGGCCGGCCGCGGATGCAGAGTGTCGGGATGTTCTCCACCTTCAGTCGCGTCATGAAACCCAGTCCCTCGTGTGTGGTGATCTTGCGTTCATGCACGACCACCCGGTCGCCGAACGGAGCGGCCGCCCGCCGGGCCGCGTCCACCATGTACTGGCAGGGCGCGCAGGAGGCGGAATCCAGCGTCACCACGTCCACGACGACACGGCGCTCGTTCGCGTAGTCCGGCAGAACCACGTCGTCGAACGATCGGGCGGATTTCGCACGCAGCGTGGCATTGGCGACATGCCGCTGGTAGTCGTCATGAACCATCAGGGCGACGGCCTCCAGGTTGGCCTCCGGCGTGGCATAGGGCAGATCGCAGCCGGGCGCCAGGATGAAGCCGTTGGTGCCGCCGATCTCCATGCAGCGGATGGCCTCCAGTTTCGCGTCGTCCGGATCGCCCAGAAGCAGCACGGAGGTGAGCTTGATGTTTCCGCCGAAGGATCGACCGTACCGGCCCGCCAGCTCCTTGAGCAGCTCCAGCGGCACGTTCTCGTCCACGGACACGTTGTCACACAGCGTCCGGCACATGCTCTCCAGGTTGCGCGTCGCATTGCCGCAGACAAACATGGACGACAGCCCGCCGCACTGGCGGATGTGCGAGAAGACGCGGTTGATCGGCCCGGCCACAAACGCCTCGAAATGATCCGGCGAAATCTGGCTCGTCATGGGATCGACCACCGCAATGATGTCGGCCCCGTGCGCCAGGTACGCTTGGGCGGTCTGGCGGCCCACGTCGGCGCAGAACGCGATGACCTGTCGCACGCCGTCCGGATCCTCCAGCATGTCCAGAAAGACCCGCGTGCCCATCAGATGCAGCGTCAGGGTAAACGGCCCTGTGATCAGCCCGTAGAGCGCGGTCGTCCGCCCGATCCGGCCTTTGAGTCGCCCCAGGGCCTCGAACACCAGCGGAAACCGGCCGGCCGACAGGTCCAATTCGGGCAGGTGGTCCAGACCATGCCGTGCCAGCGGATGCGAAACGACAGCGGGCGGAGTGTCGTCCGCCCATTGCAGATCGCAACCGAGAATCTCGGCTTCCATCTGAAGATCGAAAGCCACGGGAAGACCGTCCGGGCGATAGCGTTCCTGGGCGGCCAGCAGCCCGTCCACGATACGATCGGCGGATTGCAGGTACTCCCGGGCGCTGATGCCCAGCATCCGGCCGCCGTGGACGCCGACGAAGGGAACCCATCCGGCACGGGTGGTCGCCCCGCCTCGAAACGCCTGGAGCAGCAGGTCTTTTCCGGTCATATGCTGCATCGTTCGCACCTCGTTCGGGTGTCTGACACCGCGGGGCGGGCCCGCACCCGGTGGGAGGATACTCGCGCCGACCCGGCGCGGCATCCGAACCCCACCTATAGCGGAGGGAAACGGCCGGATCAACCGCCCGGCCCGATCCGGCGCACCCGATCGGTAGCATGAACGGCGTGGCTGTGGTATCCTTGGCCCGCTGCTTCGGGGTTCGCCGCCTGTGGGACCCCATGCAAACCGTGACGAATGAGGCATTCTGCCCGGACAGGAAAATGGGGGAGTTGATCGTGTGCCTGAATCAGAAACCGCGGGCGACGGTTGTGGGGATCATCCTCGCCGCCTTGAGTGCGGCACTGCCCGTGTGCTGGGCCGGCCCGAATCTGGTGGCCATCGGCATGTTGAATCGAGACTCGAAACGGGCCGAGATGCGCCCGATGCTGAGCGGGGATGGCGTTTTCTATGCGTTTGACGGGGATGATCACTTCGGTCAGGTAATCGTCTCGGGCGTGTCGAACGTCCGCCCTTTCCGCGACAAGATGTACGTGGGATACCTGGAACTGGGTGCCCAGGAAAAGGGCGGAATTCGGGGACTGCTCATCGACACGAAGGAAGTGGACTTCCCGTCCCCCCCGGGAAAGATCTCGGTCTGGTTTGAACTCAAAGGAGAAATCCGCCCCAACCGGACGTATGAATATGTCATCCAGGGGATCGCCTTCGGCAAGGATCGGGGGCAGGGCGTCAAATGTCATGTGATTGCCCCGGCCATCTGGATCGACGGTCAGCCACAGGGGGTGGAGTTCAACATCGTTCTGGATGGAGTCCCCACAGAGCAAACCGGCCGTGTGCGCACCGGCAACTTCACGCGACAGACAGGAACCGCGGCGGTGGTCATCGAACTGCCCGATGGAGCGAAGGAGCAGTTCTTGTTCCGTCGGATCGTCTTTCGGGAGGTGGATGAAGCCCTGGCCGCCGGCCACGAACCGGAAATGCCCGTGCCCATTCGGTATATTCCGATCGAGGATTCCATCGAGCGGCGGGTGGCCGAGGTTCTGAGCAAGTCCTCCGAATTGCTCAAGCAGTTCCAAGACAATCGGGGGTATTTTGCGTTGGGCGGGGGTGTGGGGAGTGGCGACTCG
>JBPOIK010000135.1:0-3749 GCA_052034525.1 Planctomycetota bacterium | reverse complement strand
CTCTTCGACGCGACATGCCCCCTCCAAAGCCATCCGCCGACTGCGAAAACCCGGCCCCGACCCACCTACCTACCCGAGCCTCCGCCGCCGGTCTCCGCGTCCACGCCAACAACGCAACCGGCTTCCTCCAGCATGCCGCATTAGTCGCCTTGTGCATGCTTCATCAGGGGCATGGGGGCCAAGCGGTCCTGCTCCAGGTGCGCGGCACGCCCACACACACAGCTGACGCATGTCGCGCAAGCGTGATCCGCACAGTCCAAGACCTCGGCGACGGCAGTCCGCCTTGGCCCCACGGTGGTCGGCCGGTCTGGTTGGCCCCCTATCCAACAGCGTCAACCGAACGCTTCAGCGGTCAGAAGCACTGGGTTGCCCAATGCGCGCCCACCCAAGCACGCGCAACCCCAGCTCTCTCATCGTCTTCATCAGAATCAACAACCTAAAGCTTCACTGTAAACACTGCGGATTCTCCGGTCCGTTCGCCCGATAAGAGTTTAATGGTAAGCTGGTGAGGACGGGAGGTCGATAATCCCGTAGAAGAATGCTGCGGAATCGCGGTTTGTGGCGGATTCGCCGGCCGGAGATTCCGCGGCCCAGAAGGCCAGGAGGTGCCGTTGTGAGCCGGAGCTCTCGCAGACGTTCTCGCAGTCCGTTCGTACTGTTTGCCGTGGCCGCCTTGATCCTGCTGATCGGGGTTTACCTGAAAACCCGCCCCGACACCCAGAGTACGGCCAACGCAGGTGGCGGTGCTGTTCCGGTGGCGCCCGCGCCGAGCCCGGCGTCCGGGTCCGAAAAGCCGACGACTCCGTTGGTGCAGCCTCCGATCGTTGAACCCGGCCAGAGCGCGACCCGAGTGGTGCCGCAAGCCACGCTCACGAACGCGCCGCCCGCTCCGTTTTCGCTGCCCTGGCTGGAGGGCGACGACGTCGTCCAGGCCGGAGCTGCACAGGCTGCCCAATACGTGCAGGACGGGCGTGCCGCGCTGGCGGCCGACGATCTGGTCACGGCGCGCCACGACTTCTCTCGTGCGCTGCTGGCCGGCCTGCTCCCGGCAGAGGCGGATGCGATTCGAGCCGAGGCCTTCCGCCTGGCCGAGGAAACCATCCTCTCGAACCGCACCCTCACGGGCGATCCTCTGGTGGACGTGCACGTCATCGCGCGGGGTGAAACGCTGGAGACCATCGCCAAATCGTATTACATCACCGCGGGGCTGCTGGCCCGGATCAACAACATCGGCAACCCGAACCTGATCCGTCAGGGCCAGCGGATCAAGGTCATCCACGGTCCGTTCCATGCGGTGGTTTCGAAATCGTCTTTCCACCTCGACGTGTACCTGAAAGACACGCTGGTCAAGCGGTTTCCCGTCGGGCTGGGTACGGACGACAGCACGCCCCTTGGCGAATGGGTGTGCAAGAACAAGCTGATCAACCCGCGATATCACCCGCCGCGAGGCGGCAAGGTCATTGAAGCCGACGATCCGGAAAATCCGCTGGGCGAGCGCTGGATCGGGATCGAGGGCGTGGCCGGTGAGGCGATGTATCAGTCCGGCTACGGCATTCACGGCACGATCGATCCGGAGAGCATCGGCAAGGCCGTGTCGATGGGCTGCATTCGCCTGTTGAACGACGATGTGGAGTATCTCTACGACCTGCTCGTGGACGCCTATTCCCGCGTCGTGGTGTTGAACTAGACGCCGGAACCGCGGACGAGAACGGGCCCTGCGAGATGTCGCCGGATGAAGATACTGCTTGCCGATCCCCCGGCCCACAGCGATGACTACGACAAGGCCTATCCCAACATCGGACTGCTGCATCTGATCGCGTACCTCCGCGAACGGACCGGCCTGCCCGACGATGACATCGTCTTTCTCGATGCGTTTCACACCATTCAGGACCACGTGCGTGCCGTGGATCGCCACCGGCCGGAAGTCTACGGCATCAGCTTTGCGTTCCTGACGCAGCGGGTTGCCTATGAAGCGATCCGCGCGGTCAAAGCCCGCTTTCCCGATGTGTTAGTGGTGGCCGGCGGCCCGCATCCGACGGCAGACCCGCACGATGTGCTGCGGCGTTGCCCGGCGGACCTCGTGGCGATCGGCGAGGGGGAAACGCTGCTGGCGGAGATCGTGGAGAAGCTGTCGCGAGGAGATCTGGACTTCCGCCGGACTCCGGGCCTGGCCCTGCGCGACGGCGAGCGGGTGGTGCTGACGCCGCGGCGGCCCGTAATCGAAGACCTCGACAGCCTGCCCGCGCCCGCGTGGGACCGCATCGATTTCTCCAAGTTCATCGGCCAGCATTACTGCAAGGACAGGCGGCAGGCCGGCATCGTGATCAGCCGGGGTTGCCCGTTCCGCTGCACGTTCTGTTCGCTGCCGGTCTGGCGCGTCTCGAAGCCGTACGTCCGCATGCGCTCGCCCGAGAGCATTGCCCGCGAAGTGGAGTGGCTGTACCGGCTGGGCGTGCGCGAGATCAAGATCGTCTCCGACGAGATCAACGCGTCGCTCCCCTGGGCGAAGGCGGTCTGCCGGGCCATCGCCAACCTGGGCCATCGCGACCTGTATTTCCAGGGCAACCTCCGCGCCTGGCCGATCGACGACGAACTGGCCGGCCTGTTCCGCCGCATGAACATGTGGCTGGTGCATCTGGGCTGTGAAAGCGCCAGCGACCGTGTGCTTCGCGGGATCCGCAAAAGAGTCACCGTGCAGCAAGTGGAAGACTGCCTGCTCGTTCTGAAGCGTCACCGCGTGGGCGTGCTGCTGTTCATGATGGCCTGGAACCTGTGGGAGGAAAACGGCCGGCTCTGCTGGGAAACGCCGCGAGAGGCGCTGCGGTCGCTTCTGTGGGGCTGGAAGCAGTTCTGGCGCGGCCGGATCCGCTACATGACCTGGTCCATCGCAACGCCCATGCCCGGGGCCCCGCTTTTCGACATCGTGGAACGGCATGGGCTGCATTCGGCCGAGCAGGTGCTGGCCGACTGGGACCGCAACAAAGATTACCCCGGCGCCGATCTGCGTCCGCTGGGTATCTCCGAGTTCGTCCGCCTGGGTCTGTTGCGGCTGGGTATTCTCTCCAAGGGCTGTTTTGCACTGGCCAGCGGGGGTTTCGACTGGCGGCGCAATTTCTATCGGGTGGGAATTCTGCTTCGCAGCTTCCTTGGCGTCGGCCGACGCAACGAAGCCGCACCCAGCCTTCCGTTTGCAAACACTCCGCTGCAACCGAATGTCGAAGGTTGACCCCGGGTCAGCGCCTTGCCGAAATCCGTAGATTCCCCTATCCACAGCTCCTATGACGCTCTTTGACGAAATCCGTTCGGCCTGCCGTCGCGTTGCGGATTGTGCCCGCCAGGTCCGCATCGTCGCGGAGAACGTCGAGCCCTATGCGGCCGCGCTGCCGCTGGACCAGGTCTTTGCGCCCTCGCCGGACCCGGCCCACCACGATCAGGGAACCCCGGACAAAACGCTGGCGTACGTTCTGACCGTCGATGCGATCAACTTCGGGTCGGGGTATTTCCCGGACCTGCGCAAACGCCCGGACCTCTCGGGCTACTACACCGTCGCCGCGTCGCTGAAGGATTGGTTTGACGCCCGCCACAGCGTACGGCCGGAGGATCTGGTATCGCTGACCGCAGACGAGTGCATCCGCATCTTCGGCCAGGTTCAATGCGCATCGGGCCCCGTGTACGAACTGATGCAACTGTTCGCCGAAGCCCTTCGTACCCTCGGATGCTTTGTGCTCGAACACTACCAGGGCCGCTTC
>JBPOIK010000165.1:0-3606 GCA_052034525.1 Planctomycetota bacterium | reverse complement strand
GTGGCGACGTGCGCGGCGCGATCGTCGACCTGGTGGCGGTGTTCAAGCAGCAGGGGGCCGCCCGCCTCGAACCGCTCACCGAGACCGCTGCCGAGGTCGTGCTGTCGATGCCGGCCTGCGGCAGTGGCGGGCAGCTCGAGCGCCAGAAGTCCACCGAGAAGCTTCCGCTGTGGTATGCCGGCTGGAGCGATGGCGTCAGTGGGCTGTGCCAGGGTTGCAAGGCCAATCAGCGGGCCCTGAACGAGGCACTCGGCTACCCGTTCTGGACCACCGACAAGCAGCCCGACGGCGGCTGCCGGATGCGTTTCTCCAAGGAGGGAGTCCAGGGGCCCGCGCTGTTCGACGAGCAGGAGCGCAGCGAGCTGGTGCGCACGCGCGTGCAGCGGGCGCAGCAGCGCCTGGACGAGGGCCGCACCGACCTCGAAGATCTGCTGCGCGGGCAGCGCAAGGACTGGATGCCCTGGCACGATGTGGCCATCGTCTGGCTCGAATGCTTCTATGCCAGCGCGCTGGAGATCGGGGGTGCGGCGTATCTGGATGAATTGCTGGCGCAGACTTACGAGCCGGCGTTTCATGCCGGCTTTCCACGCTACGCGGCCCTCTCCGACGAGCAGCTGGTGGCCGAGGTGGCACGGACCTGGAACTACCACATGGCCGAGTTCACGGTGCACGAGGAGGCCGACCGTTTTGTGTTCCGGCTCGACCCCTGCGGCAGCGGCGGACGCCTGTTTCGCGGCCAGGTCTGGCGCGGCATGTTTCGCTATGGCGAACCGCTGGCGCCGCTGATGCAGGCGCCGCATCCGATCAACTTTATGCGCCAGGACGCCCCAACCTACTGTACCCACTGCGCGGCCTCCAACCGCGCGCAGCTCTCGGGTGCGGGCGATGGCCATACGCCGATGTTCTTCGTGATCGACGGCCATGCGCAGATGCGCCCCGGCGAGCCCTGCCGGCAGATCAGCTTCAAGAAAGGGGCGCTGCCCGATGCCCGGCTGTTCGGGCAGATCGGGCTCGCGCCGCCGGGGGCAACCGGGCCGAGCGCCTAGCGCAGCATCCGGAAGTAGGTGCGGATGTCGTCGATGTACAGCGCCGGCTGCTCGAACGCCGCGAAGTGGCCGCCCTTGGGCATGGTCGCGAAATGGCGGATGTCCGGGTAGTCGCTTGCCAGCCAGTGGCGGACCGGCACGATGATCTCGCGCGGGTAGGCGGCCACCCCGACCGGCACGCCGACCGGGCCGATCTTGCCCAGCGCCTTGCCGAAGCTTTCCCAGTAGATGCGGGCCGATGACGTGGCGCTGTTGGTGGCCCAGTAGAGCATCACGTTGTCGAGCAGTTCGTCGCGGTTCAGCACGTTCTCCGGGTGGCCGTCGCAGTCGGTCCAGGCCCAGAATTTCTCGAGGATCCAGGCGGCCTGGCCGGCCGGCGAATCGGCCAGGCCATAGCCCAGGGTCTGCGGGCGCGTGGCCTGCTGCTTGGAAGAGCCGGAGTCCCAGTCGGCGTAATCCTTGGCGCCGGCCAGCGCTTTCTGTTCCTCGGGCGTGGGCTCGCCCTCGACCTTGGGGCGGGTGCCCATCGCCAGCGTCACGTGGATGCCCTCGCAATGCGCCACGTCCTGGGCGCCGATGGCCCGCGTGACCGCCGAGCCCCAGTCGCCGCCCTGGGCGAAATAGCGCGCATAGCCAAGCCGCGCCATCAGCGCGGCCCAGACCTGCGCGATGCGCGGCACGCCCCAGCCGGTGGCGGTGGGCTTGCCCGAAAAGGCGAAGCCGGGCAGCGACGGGCAGATCACATGGAACGCGTCGTCGGCGCTGCCACCGTGCGCGGTGGGGTCGACCAGCGGCCCGATGACCTTGTGGAATTCGACGATCGAGCCCGGCCAGCCGTGCGTGATCAGCAGCGGGCGCGCCTGCGGGTGCGGCGAGCGCTGGTGGATGAAGTGCACGTCGAGCCCGTCCAGCGTGGTGATGAACTGGTCGAAGCGGTTCAGCAGCACCTCGCGGGCGCGCCAGTCGTAGGTGTCGGCCCAGTATCGGCACATGTCCTGGATCCAGGCCAGCGGCGCACCCTGCGACCAGTCGTCGACCAGTTCGGCGTCCGGCCATCGGGTGGCGTGCAGGCGCTGGCGCAGGTCGGTGAGCACCGCGTCGGGGATGGCGATGCGAAAAGGGCGGACGGAGTCGGACATCGGGCCTCGGGCAAGGGAGGTGGCGGGCCGGCCAGAATACGCCGGCCCGATAGCCGCAACCAGCCGGTGCGGCCAGCGCGCGGTCTGATTTCCGGCGACGGTGCGGCTCGGC
Organism: Planctomycetota bacterium; assembly: GCA_052034525.1. Lineage (GTDB taxonomy): Bacteria > Planctomycetota > Phycisphaerae > UBA1845 > UBA1845 > JAFGJQ01. The sequence continues at coordinate 1,309 of JBPOIK010000165.1, read as the reverse complement.
TCTAGACGGGCGGCGGCGCCGGCGTCAGGTGGGCAATCGCGTTGGCATAGTAGGCAATGACCTCCAATGCGTCCGGGGCGATGCCGAACTGCCCGTCCTGCTCTTGCACCAGATGGCGCAGCACCAGCATGCGCAGGCCCACCCCGAAGGCATAGTCCTCGTCCTGGCGCGGGATGTACTGGTGGGCGCCGCGCGCCTGCAGCTGCGCCATGCGCAGGTGCATGGCGGCTTTCAGTTCGAGTTCGGACCAGCGGCGCGCCGAATCCTCGAGGAAGATCGATGCCACCAGCGACACCGGCAGCACCGGCACGACCCGGCCGATCGCCGCCATCAGGTGATCGGCGACCCGGGCCACCTCGCCCTTGCGCTCGTCCTCGCTCATGTCGGTGAAGCGCAGCCGGTTGTCGCGGCACCAGGCGCGCATCGACACCGGCGTGCCGAAATTGACGCAGGCGTAGCCGAAGCGGTGCCAGTCACCGCGCACGGCGCGGCGCAGCTGGGTCGCGCAGAACGACAGCAGCGTGGTGATGGCCTGCGTGCGGCCGCGGCGCGGCAGCTCAGGGTGGAGCTTGCGCAGCTGCGTGCGGTCCTCGAGCACGCGATCGTAGTTCAGGCCCACCGGCAGGAAGACCAGGTCGCGGCGGCCTTCGCCTTCGCGCTCGTCGAACTCCTTGAGCATGTAGGCCAGCAGCCCGAAGCGCGGCGTGCGCAGTCGGCCGTCCAGGGTCAGTCCGCCTTCGGGGAACATCGCCTGGGTCACACCGCCCTCGGTGGCCATCTGGACGTAGCGTGCCAGCACGACCCGATACAGGGGGTCGCCGGAGTTGCGCCGCACGAAAAAGGCGCCCATCGCACGGATCAGCTGCTGCAGGCCCCAGACCCGAGCCCACTCGCCGACCGCGTAGGACAGGGTCACCCGCTCGGCCGCCAGGAAGGACACCAGGATGTAGTCCATGTTGCTGCGGTGATTGATCACGAACACCAGCGTCGAGCGCGGCGCGATGGCCCGCAGCGCGGGCTCGTCGGCGAAGCCGATCCGCACCCGGTACAGCAGCCGGGCGATCGCCCGCGACACCGTGTAGCCGACCCGGAAGTAGATGTAGGCGTTGAACGAAGGTACGATCTCGCGCACATAGCGGTGAACCCGTGCCCAGACCGCTGCGATCGGCTCTTTGGTGGACTGCGCATGCTCGGCGACCGCGGCCTGGATGCGCGGATCGTGGAACAGTCGGTCGATCAGCGCCTGGCGCCGGGTCAGCTTGAACGAGGGCAGTTCGATCGACAGCCGGCTGTTCAGCCGCTCGATCAT
>JBPOIK010000190.1:0-7649 GCA_052034525.1 Planctomycetota bacterium | reverse complement strand
AATTTTTGTTGGCCCCCACCGTGCCGTCGGAACCCAGCCCGTAGAACATGCAGCGGACGGTGTCTTCCGACTCCGTGCTGAACGAGGGGTCATAGTCCAGGCTGGTGTGCGTCACGTCCTCGGTGATGCCCACGGTGAAATGGTTGCGCGGCTTCGGCCGCGAAAGGTTGTCAAAGACGGCCTTGAGCATGGCCGGCGTGAACTCCTTCGACGACAACCCGTAACGCCCGCCGACCACCTTCGGCATCGCGGGCAGCGGCAGCGTGCCCTCGCCGCTCGCCTCGCTGAGGCACGTCAGCACGTCCTTGTACAGCGGCTCGCCTTCGGCCCCCGGCTCCTTGGTACGGTCGAGCACCGCGATGCTCTTGACCGTCTTGGGCAGGGCGGCCAGGAAGTGCTTCGACGAGAACGGCCGGTACAACCGCACCTTGAGGATGCCGACCTTTTCCCCCCGGGCGGTCAGGTACTCCACGGTCTCGTGCGCGGTCTCGGCTCCGGACCCCATCAGAATCACCACCCGATCGGCGTCCGGCGCCCCCACGTAATCGAACAGGTGGTACTGCCGGCCGACGATTTTCGCGAACCGATCCATCGCGTTCTGCACGAGGTCCGCGCACGCCTGATAGTACGGATTGACCGCTTCCCGCGCCTGGAAGAACACATCCGGGTTCTGAGCCGTGCCGCGCAGCACCGGCCGGTCGGGCGACAACGCCCGCTCGCGGTGGCTGCGGATCAGGTCCTCGTCCAGCATGGCCCGCATGTCCTCGTCGGCCAGCTCCTCGATCTTCTGCACCTCGTGAGACGAACGGAACCCGTCGAAGAAATGGACGATCGGCACCCGCGCCGCCAGAGTCGCCGCCTGGGCGATCAACGCGTTGTCCATGATCTCCTGCACCGACGCGGACGCCAGCATGCCCCAGCCCGTGCTGCGGCAGGCCATCACGTCGCTGTGATCGCCGAAGATGCTCAAGGCGTGGGTCGCCACCGTGCGAGCCGACACGTGAAACACCGTCGAGGTCAGCTCGCCGGCAATCTTGAACATGTTCGGGATCATCAGCAGCAGACCCTGCGACGCGGTGAACGTGGTACACAGCGCTCCGGTCTGCAGGGCGCCGTGAACGGCCCCGGCGGCTCCGCCTTCGCTCTGCATCTCCTGCACCAGCGGAATCGTGCCCCAGATGTTCGGCTTGCCCTGCGCCGACCATTCGTCCGCCCATTCGCCCATGTTGGAAGACGGGGTGATGGGGTAAATCGCGATGACCTCATTGGTCTTGTGGGCAACGTGCGCCGCCGCCTGATTGCCGTCAATCGTCACCTTGTTCCGAGTCGTCATCAGTCTGCTACTCCGATTCTAAACCCCGCCGTGCAGGCAAGAATGCCGCCGCGGCATTGGCTGTCAAACGATCCTCCCGGCCCTAATCGCACAATACCAGTTTTGTGCGAAGTGGCAATCCGCGTTCCACACTCCCCCGCCCGCCAGGCATCCGACCACACGAACCACGCAGCCGACCGGGTTGCTCGGCCCAAGGGCTTGCCCCGGTCAGACCAATCAGACCTAATTGCTTTAAAATACAGAGGTTAACACTACTTCCGCCAGCCCCTCCGGCTGTCTCGAAACGGCGAGCACGCCCGCCGGTTGCCAAAGACGCCCGCCAGGCTTCACACCGGCCCGTCCGCCATGGGAGGGCTGGCGAAATCTTCCTCGCTGGACTACGAGCTTCCGCTCATCCGGGGTCCGGCGGGATCGTGCCGCCCGTCGGGCGCGTTGTGTTCGGCGGCTCGCCGGCAATGGTCAACCGTTCCCGCAGCACGTCGAGAGCCGCCTGCAACTGCGGATCCAGCCAGATTTCCGGCACGGCTGGCGGCTCAACCTCCCCGCCCGGTTCGGCCGGTCCGCTCGAGGCGGAGGGCTGGCTGGTGGGCGGATCACAGGCCCCATCCACAATCGCTCGTTGCTGCTGGATTTCCCTTCGCTGCGCTTCGGAGACAGGAACAATGACATCGGGTATGACGCCCCATTCGTCGGTATCCACGTTCCGCGGCGTGCGATGGATGATCCGCCCGTTGGGAAGCACCCAATGCGCCTCCGTCATTCGAATGGCGGCGTTACGGCCATGCACTTTCAGATAGCGATCGTGCTGAACGCTCCCTTTCCCGAAGGTGCGGTCGCCCACGATCACGGCCCGCCTGTGGCACTGCAGCGCGCCGGCCACGATTTCCGCGGCGCTGGCTGACGCCCCGTTTACCAGGACCGCGAGTTCCACGTGTTCCAGCGTTCCCTCTCGTTTGGCCCTGTACCGCTGCGCGCTGTTGTTGCGGGACACTACCGCAACGATGTCTCCCTCACTCACGAAACGATCCACCATCTCCACCGCCCGGGGCAGCAGACCGCCGCCATTGAAACGAAGGTCCAGGATGATCCCCCGCGCACCCTGGCTCATCAACGTGGAAAGAGCCTTGTCGAACTCCAGCGTGGTATTCTCGCGGAAGTCGGCCACGCGGATGCAGCCGATGCCCGACTCCGGGGCGAGCAGATAGTCCCAGCCATGGTTGTTGGGGCCGGCCAGTCGGCGAACGCCCTTGACCGGACGGATCGCAACGGGACCGCGCACGATCGTAACCTCGAGCGGCTCGTCGGCGCCGGGATGGCGGAGGGTCAGCGACACCGGGGCGCCCGGGTCGCCGACCAGACGGGCGTTGACGTCCAGAACGGTCATGCTCTCGGTGCTCTTCCCGTCGATGGCGAGAATCACGTCGCCGGCCAGCATCCCGGCGCGAGCGGCAGGGCTCTCCTCCAGCGGAGCGATGACGGTGATCTGATCATGCCGCATCCCGATGGTGACGCCGATCCCGTCGTAGTTGGCCGACAGCGCCCGCTCGAACGCATCCATCTCATCCGGTGCGATATAGCGGCTATACGGATCGAGCTGGGACATCATGCCCCGGATGGCGCCGTCGACGAGCTGCTCCTCGCTCACCTCCTCGACGAAATAGCGACGGACCATGGCGTCAGCCTCCACCAGCGGAGCAAACGTGCGAACGACGGTGTCGTGCTGGGCCGCCCGTGGCGTCAGCCAGTAGAACAAGGCCATGATCGCCACGATCACGCCCATCCAGGCCAGATTCCGCTTTGACATACCGTCGCTCCCTCGGCTGCCTCGCCGGCCGAGCAGAGCCTATTGTCAGACCATTCGCCCGGAGGTGTCAATTGTCTCGCCGACGCAAGAACGCAGCCGGCCGATGCCGAGAATGATTCGACCGATACGCATGGACCGGAAGACGGCCTCGAAAGCGACGAGCGCACGGGCGTCGGGGACGTCGGATGTCACGAAGCCCGCGCCGGACAACGAAAGAGAAAACCCGCTTGCCCAGCGAAGCCGGTGGTCCGAAAATGCGGGAGCTGCCGCAAGTCCTTCTGCGCCCCACCGCCCCATCACGGGCGGCTGTGGTCCGGATGGCCATCTGCCAGGGTGGGGCAGAGGCGGGCCATCGGGTAAGAACCCGGGCCCGGAGCGTCGAGAATCAGAGGCGTGCGATGCACCCGACATATGCTGCATTGGTGGCGGTGACCCTGGGCGGTGCGGCCCTGCTGGGATGCGGCTGCCGAAAGGCCGCCGAACCCACAGGCCGGTCGACGGCCCACGAAACGCACACGGAGGAATCCACCATGACGCTGACTTTGACAAGCCGCGTGTTCAGCCCGAACGAGACGATCCCCAGGCGATTCACGGGCGACGGATCCGATTTCTCGCCGCCGCTGGCGTGGTCGGTCCGCAGCATGCCGGAGGGAACCAGGGAGCTGGCCCTGATCTGCGACGATCCGGACGCGCCGCGCCCGCAGCCGTGGGTTCACTGGGTGCTTTACAAGATCCCTGCGGATTGTGCCTGCCTGCCCGAGAACATCCCCAACACCGAGACGCTCGAACAGCCCAAGGGCGCATTGCAGGGCCGGAATTCCTGGGGCAATCCCGGCTACGGCGGCCCCGCACCGCCCAAGGGCCACGGTTTGCACCACTATCATTTCAAGCTGTTTGCGCTGGACACGGAGCTCGATCTTCGCCCCGGACTGACCAAGGACGAATTGCTTTCGGCCATGAAAGGCCACATTCTGGCGACGGGCGAACTGGTCGGGACGTATCAGAGGTAGATCATATTCGGCCGCAGAGGGCGGGCGCGCTGTTCGGACGAGTCCGCCGGCCACGGCCGCACCCGCGCAGAAGCACCGAAGCACCTGCGTGACTTCCGGGCCGACTGACCGGTGACGGTTTCATCGCGCGAAGACTCCATCCGCCCGGACACGCTTCCTTCACGGTCCGCGGAGTCGGGTTCTGCGATCGGATTTTCCTATTCGTGTTCCGCCTCGGACGACAGGGAATCGAAGCTCAGCTCCAGGACCTTCTCCATATCCTCGTCCCGTACCCGCACGATCGCAAACACGCTCTTCGTGTCCGGGATGCTCGATGCGTACATGTACTCGATGTTGACCCCCACGTTTGCGATCCGCTCGCCGAAAAGGCCCAACGCGCCCGGGACGTTCGGCATGGTAACGCCCAGCACAGGCACCGCCACATAGGCGGCACCCGCCGTTCGCAGCGCCTCCTTGGCCGCTTCCGCGCGATCTACCACCAGCCGCATGGTGGCAATGTCGAAGGTCTCCAGGACGGTGAGCGCTGTGATGTTGATCTCCTGATCGATCAGCGCATTACACACCTCCGCGATCACGCCGGGTCGATTCTCCAGAAACACCGAAATCTGTTCGAACACCTGCGCTTTCGGAGTCATGGGAACCTGTTTCCTCCATTCGGGGATACCGGCTGCGGCGGCAACTCGCGGACCGCTCGGGCCCGAATCGTCCGACTCAGAACCGCGCGGCGCGGCATGTCCTCCCGGCGCCGACGACGGCCTCCATACTACCCGAATCCGCCCATCCGATTCCACTGCCGGTCAGTCGGAGGATTCCGCGTGGCGCGCCGGACCCGCGGAGGTGGCGGGCTTCTCCTGGCTCCGTCGGGCCAGCCGTCGCCGCAATTCCGCGTCGATGAAACCCTGGAGGTCTCCGTCCAGCACGCCCTGCACGTCCGCGGTTTTGTACCCCGTCCGCTCGTCTTTGACCTGTTGGTAAGGCTGCAGCGTATACGTGCGGATACGATATCCCCAGCCGATCTGGCCCTTCTCGCTGTAGGCCTTGGCCAGCTCCGCGTTCCGCCGGGCCTCCTCCATCTGATACAGACGCGACGCGAGCATCTTGCGGGCACTGGCCCGGTTCTTATGCTGCGAACGCTCGTTCTGGCACTGCGCCACGATCCCGGTGGCCAGATGCGTCAGCCGGACGGCGGACGACGTTTTGTTCACGTGCTGCCCGCCCTTGCCGCCGGCGCGGTACGTATCCTCCCGCACGTCCTTGTCCCAGTCGATTTCGATGTGGATGTCGTCAACCTCCGGCTCCACGTTGACGGCCGCGAAGCTGGTCTGCCGCTTGCTCTGGGCGTTGAACGGACTGATCCGCTCCATCCGGTGTACGCCCGCCTCGCACGAGAGAAGCCCGTAGGCGTGAGGGCCCCGCACCAGGAAATCCACGGACTGAATGCCGGCCTCCTCCCCGTCCTTGATCGAAAGCTGCTCGGCGGAAAAATCATTCCGCTCGAAATAGCGCAAATACATGCGCATCATCATTTCCGTCCAGTCCTGGGCGTCCGCTCCGCCGGTGCCGGCCTGGATCGAGAAATAGCAGTCGCGCGCGTCGTTCGGACCCGACAGCAGAGCGAGCAGTTCCATCTGGTCCAAGCCCGACTCCAGCCGCCGCAGGGTCGTGTTCAGCTCCGCGCGGGTGGCGGCGTCTTCCTCCTCCTCCAGCAGTTCCAGAGCAGTGGCCGCGTCGCCGCTGCGATCGAGCAGCGCCTGCAGCGGCTCCACGATCGCCTTGATGCCGCGTATCCGGCCCACGACCTGTCGCGCGGACTCCGAGTCATCCCAGAAGTCCGGCCGACCCATGCGCCGTTCCAGTTCGCTCAGTTCCTTCTTCCTGGCGGAGAAGTCAAAGAGAGTCCCGGAGCGCGATGATCCGGGCCGAAAGCTCTTTGAGGGTGGTATGCGGGTCTTCGTGCATGAATTGTCTCCTGCCTCTTCCTCCTCCGCGTGGGGCGCGGCATCCGGACTTCCGGCCGGGAGGTCCGGGCGCCCTGTGAGTCCTACTGCGGCTCGATCTGTTTGGCCGGGACGCGGCGAATCTGCCCGATCACAACATTCTTCACGGGCACGTTTTCCAGCCCGCTGCGCTCACCTGTCTCCACGTCGGCAATATCGTCCGCAACGCCCATGCCTTTCACCACTTCCGCAAAGACGGTGAACGGAGGCGGGCCCTCGTCCAGGTTCGAGTTGTCGTCGAGGTTGATGAAGAACTGCGTGGTGCCCGAGTCGGCATTCTGACCGCGCAATGCCATCGCCACCGTAGTCCGGGTGTTGCTCAACCCGTTCGGCGCCTCGCTCGCCACCGGGTCGCGAATCAACTCGGCGTCAATTGCGACGATCTCGTCCGGATCGTCCGGGTCCGGGATGAATCCGCCCGCCTGAATCACGAAACCGGGCATCACGCGGTGAAACAGCACGCCCTTGTAAAAACCCTCGTCCACGTAGCGAAGGAAGTTGGCCACCGTCTTCGGCGCTGCCTCCACTTCCAGCGCCAGGGTGATTTGGCCGAATTCCTTCACGTCGATCACGACCTGCGGACGAGTGCCCGCCGGAGCCTCGTACGAGACTACGAACACGTCCGCCGTACCCACACGAAAACCGTGTTCGTCCTGGATCCGGACCGTCAGCACGATGTGAATCGTCCCGCCGGACGAGGCGGTAAGAGTGGTCTGCTCCGCAGCGGAATCCGCAACCGCACCCGGCCCCTCCACTACGTCCCAGTCATACACCACCGAGTCAAACTGGCCGTCGAACGATGCCGTCAGTGTGCCCTCCTCCCCCACCCGGAGAACGGGGGACGAGGCCGTACCCGTGACCTCGATCGTGGTGGGGATTTCCACGGTCACGGCACGCGACGCCTGGGCCGTCCGATCGTTGGCCGTGTCCGTCACCAGCACGCGCAGTTGCAGTGTTCCGCCGGACGATGGCGTGACTGTGACCGTGGCCTGATCGCTCCCGGTGAGCTCGGCCTCTCCCGTCACGATCGACCAGGCATACGTGATCGCCCCGACGCCGTTGGCGACCACGGCGGTCAGGCTGAACGGTTGGTTCAGCACGGCCGCGCCCGGTCCGTCGACGGATACGGTCAGATCCTCCAGTTCCGATACGGTCACCTCGGTCCGCCCTTTGCCGATCTCACCAGTTTCCAGGTCCCTCACGGTCACGCGCAGAATGAACACGCCCGCGTCCGGGAAGGTTGCCGTCGTCTCGGGGGCATCCGGCGTGCCCAGGATCACTCGGGGAGCGGGTACTTCCGAATTCTTAGACTCTCTCTGAAACGCCTCCCAGCCATACTGAAGGTTTCCGGTGCGGGCCGTCGTCGCGGAGAACGTGCCTTCGTCCGCCACATTCAAATTCTCCGGACCGTCAGCCGCCACGCAGAAGTCACCCGCCGCTCCCGGCGCACCCACCGTCACGGTCACGAAAGCCTGGCGGCTTCGCAGGCCTGGGTCCGTGGCCAC
>JBPOIK010000067.1:0-7133 GCA_052034525.1 Planctomycetota bacterium | reverse complement strand
AGGCCACGTGTTCCAATGACAGAACCAACCCATCCCGAGAGGTGATTCATGAAAACGGTGCTGCTCAAGAGCGCAGGCGTGGGAGCGGCCCTGACCCTGGCCATTCTCGGCTGCACGTCCATGTACCAGGGGACGGGCGACGGGTCCGGCGGAGGCAGGGGAGGCTCCGGTGATTTTCTGACCACCGGACAGACGGCCAGCAGCCTGTTCCACGCCATCCAGGTGGATCCACGAAGCGAGGATTCCGCCGGTCCGCAGGTGGTGCGGGCGGCCGACCTGGACGGAGACGGCCTGCTGGATCTGGTCAGCGGTTGGAATGAATCGCAGCCGATTCAGCTTCACTTCCAGCGGCGGACCACCGCGGGTGAGGTGTACTTCGTGACGGTTCCGCTCGGGGGCAGCACACCGGTAGCCCGGATCACCAGCCTGGAAGTGGTGGATGTGGATGGAGACGGGCGACTGGACATTGTCGTGCTGGTCAAGGATATGGGCGTTGCCGGATATTGCGACGCCAAGCGTCCAGACTGCGATCCGAACGAAAACAACGGCATCATCGACGGCGCGTTCATGGGTGAAATCGTCGTGTTTTTCGCCCCCGCCGATCCGGTGAACTCGATCTGGACGCCGGTCGAGCTGGCAGCCTCCCGGCTGGCGGGAGCGGGCGAGCGGACGGGCTTGCCGGAGGTCGGTGGCTACACGGCGCTGGCCGTCGGTGATGTGGACGGCGACGGTGATCTGGATTTCGTGGTGGCCTTCAACGCCGCCGAGCCGCTTCTGCGCACCACGGGCAGCTTCCAGCCGTCCGGTCAGACGCCGCCGGGCGTAGTGGACATCTATCCCAACCCGGGTGGGGCAGCGGCACGACAGCAGGGCAACTGGCAGCGGTACACCCTGCACGCCGGTTTGGTCTACCAGAACCTGGCGGAACCGGCCGCAGCCATCAAGGACGTGAAACTGCTGGATGTGGACCGCGACGGCGACCTCGACATCGTATGCACGTATCCGGAGGCGCTCAGCCGCAACGTGCGCTGGCTGGTGAACCCGCTCGAGATTGCCAGCTCGCCCGGCGACATCCTGCGTGACTGGGGCGAACCGGCGCCCATCGGGCAGGTGCAGACCGGCGCGGATATCCTGGCCCTGGGGGACGTGGATCGCGACGGCGTGACCGACGTGATCGTTCGATCCACCAAAGGTCGGCTCGTGCAATGGTTCAAGGGTCCGAACCTTCCTTCTTACGCGGTTTTGCGGACTCCCTGGCAGGTATACACAATAGCGGAGTTCATCGATCGTGCGCCGGGGGCGATCGCCCTGGGTGACCGGGACGGCGATGGCATTCTCGAAGCGGTGGTTGGGGCCGAGGGAGCCTTGGTCTGGTTCGATCCCGGTGCCGGCAGCCGACTGTACGATCAGTGGAAGGAGAACCTGATCATCGATGACTCCCCGCGGGAGCCCGCCGGCACGGGGGGCACCTCGGGGTTGAGCACGGACCAGCTTCTCCAGTTGTTGACGGATCCGCAGGCGCAACCTCAGGCGGAAACGGGCACCATTATCAACTCGGTGCTCATCGTGGATATCGACGGCGACGGCGATCTGGACGTGATCGCCACGCTGGACCGCACGGGCAACAGCGGCCTGACCAACGATGCCCTGGTCTGGTTCCGCAGCGGACTGGCGACGCGCTGACGGAGAGGGGAGGGATTGTCCGGTCTGTCGAAACGCCGGGCCGCCACAATCGGGTGGAGGGCGTTCGGGCAGACCGTGTGTTCGACGGGCACTGCCCCCCCCGCGCGACAAATGCGCAATGATCATGACCCGGGCGAAGCCCGGCGGAACACGTCGCGCACACACTCCAGCAGGGTACGCGGTCCGAACGGCTTGGGCAGCACACGCTCCCAGGACCGCGGCCGGTGCCCGAGCTCCATCCCATCGCCGAGGTATCCAGAGACGATCAGGCAGGGAAGCGCGGGAATCATCTCGTGCAATCGCAAGGCCAGTTCGCGGCCGTTGACTCCGGGCATAATCATGTCAGTGATGAGCAGGTCTATGGCGCCGGCGTGCGTCCGCGCCAGCTCCATGGCCGCCTCCCCGTCATGGGCCTCCAGCACGCTGTAACCGGCCGCGCGGAGTGTCTGGCAGATGATCTGCCGGACCGGAGCGTCGTCCTCGCAGACGAGTATGGTCTCCGTCCCGTGCTGCGGGCCTCGGTCGGGATCGACGGAGACGGAGACTCCCTCGATCGGCTGATGGATGGGCAGGAACACGCGAAACGTCGAGCCGTGGCCGCGGGCGCTCTCCACGCTGATATCGCCGCCGGCCTGTTTGATGATTCCATACGCCGTGGAGAGGCCCAATCCCGTTCCAGCACCGGGCTCTTTGGTCGTGAAGAAGGGTTCGAAGACGCGCTGGAGAGTCTGGGAATCCATGCCCACGCCGCTGTCGCGCACGGCCAGAAGCGCGTGCTCCCGGTCGTGGGCGAGCCCCTCCGCCAGAGTCGCAAGACCGCCGCAGGGAGTGCGCATGCAGGCGATTTCGATTTGTCCGTGTCCGGAAATGGCATCGCGCGCGTTGACCACCAGGTTGATGATCGCCTGCTCTATCTGGCCGGCGTCCGCCCGGATCGTGCAGGGTCTCGCTTCACAGCACAAGGACAGCTCAATGTCCTCGCGAATCAACCGTCGCAGGATCCCCTCGAGGTCGCGGAGCATCTGGGTCAGATCGAACACGGTGGGATTGCTCGGTTGCTTCCGGCTGAACGCGAGCAACTGGCGGGCGAGGTTGCTGGCCCGCCGGGCGGCGTCGTCAATTCGGGCGGCCCATTCGATCGATTCCGACGGCGAGGCCGGCGGGTTGGGGTTCAGCAGGGATTCCGTGCCGGCGAGAATGACGGTCAGCAGGTTGTTGAAGTCGTGCGCCACGCCGCCGGCGAGTTGGCCGAGCGCCTCCATCCGCTGGGCGTGGCGTAGCTGCTCCTCCGCGGCCCGGTGAAGCCGCTCTGCCCGCTCACGCTCCTGCATCTGCCTTTGCAGCTCGCCGCGGTTCTCCATGAGCTGCCGGTACAGACGATCATTGACAATGGAGATTGCGATGTGATTGGCGACGATCTGCAGGTGGTTCAGTTCGGATGCGGTGAACCGGCGCTCAAGCCGGGCGGAGTAGATTCCCAGGATTCCTATTGCCCGATTTTCCAGCAAGAGGGGTGCGCCCGCATAGGAGCGGAACCAGTACGTCGTCGGATTGCGGCGCGCATCCGAAGCCAGGAGGGCCGTAGTTGGCTCCGTTTCCACGTTCTCAATCGCGAGAGCTCGGCATTCGTGGATCAATTGACGGGCAATGCCGACATTGGCGGGCAGCCGCCGACCGAGCTGACAGGCGGGGATTCCGACCGCGGCCAGCAACTCCAATTCCTCGCCTTCGAGGGTCCGTACGACGGAGGCGTCTACGCCGTATGCCAAGCAGACCTGTTCCAGAAGCGAACGGACCTGGGACTCCAGCGGACCGGCGCCCACGATGGGGTTGGTGATCTGCGCAATCAGCGTGAGTCGCTCGAGCTCGTGAGCGGAACTATCGGACACGCCCTGCATTCGGGGACGATCAAGTCTCGTCACTTGCGTCGCCCTTCCCGCATCCGCTCTCATCGGGTCTGAGCCCGACGAGGCGCGTTGCCAAATGCGCGTTGCGCGAATCGGTGGGCCCCAATAGATGCCACCGGACGACTCCCGCCGCTGCCCTCCGCGTCCTGTGGCCCTATTATACAGACTTTTACCGGAACCACGCAAGACGCGGTGCGGCGCGGCGTTCCGTGTGCGAGAAGCGTCCGGTCCTTCCGATCGCGCGGGTTCGGCCGGCCGGGGACGCGGCCGCGCAAACGGAGACGGGCATTCCATCGGAAGGGCGTTCGCCAGCTCACGTGCCCGGGTGCGGGAACATCCGATAACCCCTGCGCGAATCCTTTCGCCCCTGTCGCCGCCTGCGGACCTTCGCTTCCTTTCTGCTTGTGTTGTCTGTGTCGGACAAAGGCCGACCGCAGGAACGACGATAGAAGAGAGTAGTCCGTCGGCTGCCCGGGGATGCTCCCGACGCCCATAGTGCGTCCGCAAGAGAACCGTAAGGAGAGGCTGCGCTGGTGAGCACGCTCTGGACACGATTGAAGCGATTCTGGTGGCAGGAGGAGATCCCGCGCTGGCTGGGTATGAGCCTGGTGGGCGTGTGCACGCTCAGCCTGTGCCTGGTAGCGGCTTCGGCCGTCGTGGAGACGCGTCGGGAAATGGTCGCGCAGAGCGAGCAGTCCATGCGCCTGGCCATCGAGCTGGTTGCGGAATTGCTGGCAGAAACAGATGCGGGCGATGTGGCGGCGCAACGCCGGGCGTTGCGATCGTTCGCCACATTCTATCGGTGTGACGAACTGCGGCTGAAGGATGCAGACGGAGTCATTCTGGCCTCCATCCATGCGCGGGAGATCGGCAAGACGCACGTGTCTGCGGCCGGAACGGCGCAGACCACTCCGGCCGGACCGGAAATCCGCGATGTGACCACCGCCACGGGCGAACGGCGCTGTGGCATCGTGACTCCCGTTCGCCGCGGACCGTCCGACTTCTGGGTACTGGAGGGTCGGGTTCTGCCGCCCGAGTCGGGAGTCGGTTCGGGGTTCGCCCGAAGCTGGACGCCGGTGGTCATCCTGGTTGCCGTGGGGGTCTTCGGGCTGGTGTATCGTCGACTCCGGCGGCATTTCCGCGGGGTGACCCAGATCGCACACACGCTGACCACTCACCACGACATGCTGGATCAGGAATTGAGCTCCCTGCGTTTGTCCGACGAGCTGGGAGCGGTGGCCACGAGCTGGAACCGGCTCATCGACCTGGCCGACGAGTTCCGGACGGAGGCCCGTCGGTCCGTGGCCAATGCGGAGCTCCGGACGGTGCTGGAGCGATCGTCCGGCGGCGATCTGGCGGAAGCGCTGCAATCCATGCCGGACGGGTTGATGGTGGTGAATGACGACGGCCACGTTCGATTCGCGAATGTCAAGATCAGCCGCTGGATCAGCGCCTCCGCCGAGGCGGGGCTCGCGGGGCACGGGCTGTCGGAGATTCAGACCTCGTCGCTTGGCGCGCTGATTCTCCAGGTGGTGGAGCGGGCCCGTTCGGCGACGGGGGCTCTCTCGGGCATTTGCGAGATCGTGCATGGCGAGGCCGGCGAAGGCAGTTACCGGGTTCGGGTTTCCACTCCGCACGGTCCGCGATCGCAGGGCGCGTCCGTGGTGCTCGTCAGTGACATCACGCAACAGTTGCGTGCGGACAAGGCGCGGGAGGAGTTTGTGTCCCAGGTGACGCACGAACTCCGGACGCCCCTGACGAACATCCGGGCATACGCCGAGACTCTCTCCAGCGGCATGTTCGACGATCCGAAGGTGATCACCGAGTGCTACAACGTCATCACGAAGGAGACCCAGCGGTTGTCGCGGCTTGTGGAGGACATTCTGAGCCTGTCCCAGTTGGAGGTCGGCACGCTCCAGTTGGTTCCGGACGACGTGGACCTGCATCGACTGCTGACCGAGGCGGTCCAAGATGTTCGCGGTCTGGCCGAAGAAAAATCCATTGATCTGCAACTGTCCCTTCCGCCCAAGCTGCCCGTGCTGCATGCGGACCGTGACAAACTGGCCGTGGTGTTAAACAACCTGCTGGGCAATGCGTTGAAATACACGCCTTCGGGCGGGCACGTGCACGTGGGCTGTCAATCGGACGCGGCGCAGGTGACGATTGTCGTGAAGGATGACGGGATCGGCGTCGATCCGGCGGATCAGACGCGCATTTTTGAACGCTTCCAGCGGGGCAGTGACCCATCGGTCATGGCCGAAGCGGGGACGGGCATCGGGTTGACCACGGCGCGCGAGATCGTGCAGCGGCACGGCGGCGATATCGAGGTGATCAGCCGCAAGGGTGAGGGAGCTGCCTTTGTCGTTCGCCTGCCTTGCCGCAAGGCGGGGGCGGGCGCGGGAGCCACGGCGGCGCCGTCGCCGTCTCCGGGGGTCGGGCGATGATCCGGAAAGCTCCAGATCGAGGATGGTGGATATGGCGAGAATTCTGATTGTGGAAGACAACCCCCACCAGGCCAGCCTGCTGTCCATGTGGCTTCGAAAGAATCGGCACGAGGTGGAGGTGGCTTCGAACGGAGCCGACGCACAGGCCCGATTGCAGACCGATGGATGTGGAAAGGGGGATCGGCCCATCGACTTCCTGATTTCCGATGTGAACATGCCGGAGATGACGGGGATCGAACTGATCCGGTGGGTGCGACAGGAGCGCGAACTGGACATTCCGATTCTGGTTCTGAGCTCGCGTTGTGATCAGGCCCACATGGCCGCCGAACTGGGCGCCCAGGATGTGCGGGTGGTGGCCAAGCCGTTCTCGCCGTCACGGCTTATGGCCGAAATCGAGCGGATGCTCGCGAGGCCGAAGAGCGAAAAGAACGCGACCCGGTCCTGAGAGATCGCTGTCACGGGAGCCCCGGGAGCCGACGAAATGCCGGAAAAAACCCACGCGAAGCCGCCGGAACCCAGCGCACGGCCGTCCCGCGCGTCGGAAGCGCCGCCTCCCGTGGAGACTCTGGTGGATCGGCTTCAGGAGGCCGTCGAGCGGCTGGAGACTGAACGGGACGGGATGGCCGCGGAATTGCTGCGGGCGTACGAATATCTGGGCATCATTTTCGAGGTTACGCGCCGGCTGCCCGCGGCCCGAACCGAGGAAGAGGTCATCAGGCTGTTTCTGCAGAGTCTGCAGCAGAGCTATCCGGACTGCACGGTCTGGCTGGTTCCCCGTTCGCGCGGGCAGGAGGGGAATCTCGTCGGCACCCAGACGCTCGTTCCCTGCGCCGACGACCCTCTGATCGACGACGCCATTGATCGTTGTATCACCGAACGCCGTGCGGTGGTCGTTCAGCAGACGGATCCGGAACGGGATCCATGGGAACCGAACCACATCCTCCATCAGGTTCTGGCGGCCCCGATTTTCGATGAGCCGGATCCGTTGAGTTGGTTGATCGTGCTTACGCAGGGCGCGGCCGGATACGCCTCGCACCCGTTGGAAGCGGGTGACATGCAGCTTGTGGAGTCGCTCTGCGTCTTCTGCGCCGACCTGATC